>NZ_JAMXFI010000049.1:0-56048 GCF_025460875.1 Microvirga yunnanensis | reverse complement strand
GGAGTATCTCCGAGCTCGCGTCAGCGGCGAGATTGATACAATCCGTCCTTAGCACTCCTCGCGGAGCGTGGAGCTCAGTGCTTGAGGTTCAATCGCCGCCTGATTAATGGTGCCAAATCAAGTCAGAATCGTAGGCACGAAGCATGTCCTCAACAGATCTGCCGCTCTATCGTCTGGTAAATGGCAAGCTGGAACGGGTTCAAGGCGACACCCGCGATCCCAACAAGAGGTACGCTCACGTTGCTGAGGCGGATGGTCGCCAGTACGTCCGTGAGTTCACTGAGGACGAAGAACGACAGGCCGATGAAGACCAGCGCCGTTGGCTTGAGGAAGCTCCTCAGCGAGAGGCGGAAGCCAAGCAGCAAGAAGAGGCGCACAGACGGCTCCGAGAATCCTTAGTTTATCAGAAAAGGATTATAGCGTTCCTAGATGTTCTTGGATGGGGAAAAGCAATAGAAAAATCTGCTTCCGACCCAGATTATGCACGTGACCTCGGGGTTGCCATTGCAGGCTTAGAGCAACATGCGACAATGGCAAACTCAATGAAAGATATGGGAGGATTTCCTGGAGATCTCCAGGTCACTCAATTTTCGGATTCAATCGTAATATCTGTTTCCACAGAGGATTCAGCCTGGCAGTTCGGCCTGCATTCTCTGCTCTCTTCAATCAGATTTATTACTAGCCAGTTGGCGAATGCTAATTTGCTAGTTCGCGGAGGCGTTGCCTTTGGAGATTTGATCCACAAAGGAACAATGGTTTACGGACCGGCCCTCGTGGAAGCCTACCGTCTTGAAAGCATACGAGCGGTTCACCCTCGCATCGTTCTTTCTGATGAACTCGCTTCCGAATGGGGACACGGAGAACGCATTTATGATCGACAGAATAAATTGGTCGAAGTGCGCAATTCTTGGGTCCAAGATTTTGCAGATCAGCAAACGTTTTTGGACTTCCTCGCGCCATGGCCGGAAGGGCTAGAGCCAAATCCTCCACTCTTTACTGCGCAACTTCGCCCATACCAGAAAATCGTTGGTAATAGCTTACAAGATTCCAAGTTAGATGTAAGGACGCGCGAGAAATATCTTTGGCTGGCGAGGTATTTCAATTGGACACTCGACCGCTTCCCAGTAACCGACATTCCAAAGTTTGAGTATCCACTATTTGGATTTCGATCTGCGCCTGGAAAACGTGTTTAGCTCGCACCCATCTCTCTGTGCCAGCTCCTCGAACACAAGGCTCGCCATTGAGACAATAGCGACCTAGGCCTAATGAAAGCTGTGGCAACCTTAAGATTTCAGGTGAAATTTATGGCCTATCAGAACAAACAAGACCCAGATGTGAGATCTAGGGATGGAGCGCAACCAGCCGAACCAGCAGCGGGGCAACCTAAAGATCTTATAGGAGCGATTTCCGACAGCTTCAGTGCTGGTAAAGAAATTTTCGTGGACGCGGGCGAGATCCTGCTCGATACCGCCACTGAGCATGAGGTGTTGAAAGAGGTACCTGTCGTCAAGTGGCTCACCAGCGCGTATACGGTGCGGGACGCCTATCAGACAAAGCGCTTGGAGAGAAACACGCGAGCATTTTTGAGCGCACTCGGGACCCAAGCCCCGGAGACGATCCACCGGCTCCGCGACAAAGTCCTCAAAGACAAGAAGTTCGCCGAAGAGTTCGAGGACACCGTTACAGCGATCATCCTTGAGGCCTCGAAACCGCTAAAAGCCGCGCTGCTTGGAAATCTCGTTCGAGCTGTAGCGGATGACAGCTTGGACAAGGCGTCTTTTGAGAAGCTCTCTCAACTGATCCATTCCTCGTCCGTTCCGGCTCTTCGGGCGATCCCCAGCTTCCTTTTGGCCAACGAGAACCCATACAAGAGCGGAATTGGTGAGATTCCGGAGGAGCCACTAATTATGTCCATGGGTCTCGCAACCCGCTCAGGTACTATGTTTAGGATGTCACGGGACGGCGAAGCCCTTTGGAGATGGGGCTTCCGCGAACGGCCTATAGACTAAAAGGGTTCTTAAGCCGGAACTCAGGACAGTAGGGATGGGAGGAAACGCCCAGGAAAGTCTCCTCCCATATCTGGAGTGAGAGGAAGTTGAGTTGCAAGGCGGCGGCGCCTGACTCCAGTTGTGAAGAAGCAGCCGCACGCCTCGCTAAACAGGCATCTCGGAATCCAGAGAAAGCCCGCCTGCCGAAGCAAACTTCGGCAGGGTGTCACCCATTACAACGCGCGATAAACCTGAGCCGTCGCTCGCAGCCGTTCAGCGTGCTCGTAGATCTCGTCTAGCGTGTCGATCTTAACTCGTTCTTCCTTCTCGCCATCAAACAGACCAATGTACTTGACGCTCCGATTGAAATGCAGGCGGGCGAGCGGCCGTCTGTTGTTATCGTCGACCAAGATCCCGCAGTAGCTCTTTTGATCCCGCATCATTATCCGAGCTGGCTTAAGGATATCCCGGACGATCGCGCGCACGATCATGAAGCCTTCCCGCTCTTCCTCCGTCGTCGCAATGATTTCATCAGCCTCAACTGGCGGCGGTTCGGCAGCTACATCGGCCGCCTCTGTATCCGCAAGTGCAGTCGACAACCGTGCCTGCACGGAGTCACGGATGATCTCTCTGAAGGCCGTTTTCACCATTGGCGTGAACTGCTCACGAATAGCAGCCGTGAAACGTCCAAGCTGTAGATTCGCTGTGACAAGACGGACGAAATCTTCGGAAGGTGCCTCCATCAGCGCGACAATCTCTTTCTTGATCGCCGAGGTGTATTTCAGTTGATGGGCGGTCTGCAGAATGTTGTCGATGCTGAACTCGCTCTTAGCGAACTTTTTCAGCTCGTGTGTCAATTGCCCCTGCAGATCGGAGAGATCGAACGTTAGAAACGGTCTTTCATCAAGCTTATTAGGCGCCTCAAGGTCTGTGTGGAAATGGAAGGTTCGGCCATTAGTTAATATCGCGAACCTCGCCTCTGTTACGGAGAAGTATCTGTAGAGCTGCGCTAGGTGAACTTTATCCAAGTTGGTTGTGATCGGTTTGCATTCGACCAGTATTCGGATGGCACCATCTACTTTGATGGCATAATCGACCTTCTCGCCCTTCTTCCCGACCGCGTCCGCAGTGTACTCAGGAATGACTTCATGCGGATTGAAGACGTCGTAATCCAATGCACTTAAGAATGGCAAAATCACCGCTGTCTTTACGGCTTCCTCAGTGATCATCGCGCTTGAATGTGACTTAACCCTTTCCGCAAGTATGCGGAGCTTTTCTTCTACGCTCATGGTGCCCCCAGGCTTTGATCGGATTACACGAACATTAGCTGCGGAAATCGTCAAGGTCGCAAAGCAAAGTGGGGGCAGCCCACCGCTCATCCGAACGGCGGGCCGATATCCACTGTTTCCACAGCGACTAATCCACCCTCCCTCACAGGGCTCGACTTTACACTGACCTAAGGAACATGTTCCCTGTTCGTTCTGTTTTAGTCGAATGGGTATGAGGAAGACGAAGTTGACAGTCGAGAAGGTCTTGGAGGCTAGGCTGCGCTATACGGCGGGCGAGCGTGAGTTCGCCAGGCTCGCGATCGACTATGGCGTCAGTCGCTCGGCCATCGCCAATGCCGTGCTCGGCTACACCTTCAAGCACTTGCCTATGCCACCGAGGGGGCGCTGATGTCCCTCAAGTGGAGGCCATGTGAATGGCATTTGGAGGGTAGCTGAGAAGGTGGCCTTGGCTCCCATTCCTTCTGTCTCGTCTACCAGCAGAAGACCGGCGGATTTGGTGACGGCCAGTGGATCTGGAGCTTGAACGGCATGCCTCACAACGCGAGGGTGCCTCTGCTGGGCTTTGCACACACGGCCGAGGAAGCTAAACACGCAGCGAGCGAGGTCTTTGAAGTATGGCTGGAGCGGTCGGGATTGAGAATTGCCCACACCTGCCCGAGTGGCTTGACCCAGCTAGGCGATCAGCTAACTGATCACGTCTCAGCCTCATAGGCATTGGATGAATTATGGATCAAACTGAACAGCAGCTGGACTTCGCCAGCATCACCGCAGTTATCGTCTCCACTTACGTGGCCAATAACTCTGTTCATCGTGCCGATCTGCTAAACGTGATCGGATCGGTCCACGCAGCGCTCCAAGGACTCGTCGCCCCTAAACAAGCAGAGCCTGCGAAGCCGGAACCGGCCGTTTCGATCCGCAGGTCCATTACGCCCGACTTCCTGATCAGTCTCGAAGACGGCAAGGAGTACAAGACGCTCAAGCGCCACCTTGCGAAGCTGGGACTAACGCCTGAGGAGTATCGTGCAAAGTGGGGGCTCCCGATCGATTATCCGATGGTTGCACCCAACTATGCTGCGAAGCGCTCTGAACTCGCCAGAAGCGCCGGCCTTGGCCAGCAGCGAAGGAAGACTGCCGCGAAGACAGTTGCAGCGCCGGAGAAGACCGTCACGGCACCAACTGAAGCTGCCAAGCCAAAGCGCCGCGCATCTTCGAAGACGAAGGCGGCCGGGGCTGGCGAATAACCTCTAAGTTTTTTGGGACGGCGGAGCAGAGCGCCGTCCCAACCATTCTAACCCTGACGCGGCTTCCCGACGTCTCCCTTTAGGGCCTGCAGCCTGACCCGGTTCGCTTCTGCCATTGGAAGCGATCTAGCAATGCAGACACCGTCGACAAAGACCGCATATGTCTGCCTTGCCGTGTCATCTATCTCGATCGAGACGTTCATGGGCGTGTCCCTTCTGGGATATAGCCTCCCTCGAAAACGTGGTTAGGTTCACTTGGTTCAAAGAATGGACCTGACCACTAAAGGGCTAAGCTTCGTCTATGCGTTTAGCGGCCTCTTCGGCCGAAAGCTGGCCGGACTGCGCCAAGCGTGCCGCGAGACGCTCAACCGCCTCCCAGACGCCATCTTCGTTAAAGCGTTGGGTAGCAATGGCCACAAACTCGTCGAACACACCGAAACCGAAATCCTCTCTGATCATCCCGGCATCGTCACTCGCTCCGAGTTGCAGAGCTGAGATGTTGAAAGATCCGTGCGCACGCTCGTTGTACAACTTCTGCGCCGCATATCCAGCAGCTGCAACGACGGCGCGCTCATAGCGGACCCGATAAACGGTCACCTTAGGATCTAGGTCCGGATCAGTGCAGTATCCAAAACTGCCATCTTGGTCATCGATAATCACCGGACCATCAAGAATGAAAGCAATGGATAGATGAGCAATCACGGCATGGCCGGCCTCGTGGTAGGCGAGTTCATCGCGGGTTGGGGGCGGCGGCAGGCTCAAACGGTATCTTCTGTCAACAAATCTGTGCTTGGCCCAAAATCGCCCTTCCAACCTAGTTACGATCTGAGCACCAGATTGAGCTCCATAGCGAAAACACTGGGTGGACCAGCTTCGGGCCGCCTCTTATATCTCAAACGGCGATGAAGATGGAGCAATCTCGCGCTTCTCTACGCTGCTCCAGCCCAAGCCTGAAAAGTTGCACTCGATCCATGGGCTATTACTAAGGTAGTCCCAATATCCCAGCTTATATTCCAGAGATGGCGGATGGATACCTATGACTCTCCTCGGACGGGGGCCATTCTTGAGAAAGCTAAGGACGCTAGCCCTTGTGAGCCTGACACCGAACCGAGAAGTCTCATCAGCAAGAAGTAGCGAAACGGCTTCTGAGAAATAGATCCAGTCATGAAGGGGATCTACGTTCCAAGTCTTTGTCGTGGGGTAGCTCCGATCAGGTTGCCCTGCGGTAAGATCGGCACTCACGCTGCGCGCAGGTCTGATTGTCGGGCGGAGAAGCCCAGACGGCTCGCATTGGTGCCAGAACACATAGTAGACTGCGTCTCGAAATGGGCTTTGGCTCAGAGCTTCGCAGGTGTCAGATGATGGGGCGATGGCTAACTCCTGCAGTCTCTCCTCGGATCTTAGGAGCTGCTGGATCTGATATTTCCCCGTATTTCCCGCCACCTGATAAACATCGCTGACTCCAGTTCCCTTAACTTTCTTTGCTTGGAAAAGAGCGAGCTTAACCTCGTCCTCGGAAACTGGAATGATGATAGCGAAGTCGGCCCCCAGACTCGTCTCGGTGCCGTCCGATCTGCAATCAGCGAAGAATAGCTTAAAGCCGGTTGCCCTGAGTTCCTCATCTAACTGAGAGAACAGCTCAAGGTTACTCGCAAGCGCGCCGAAGAAACCGGCAGTCTGAACCTCCTCGTACAGACCACTAAGCCCAAACGTCTGCATCTGAGTCCTGGCGGCTCGTTCGAGACACCACAATAGCGTCCAGCTCTCCTTCTTCCGCAACGGAGAGCCATCATACGCAGCACCCGTGGTCAGTTTGTCCTGCCAGCTTCCATTGAACTTAGCGTCAGTCAAATCACTAAGCAGTAACGATGGAATTATCAGATTGCTCGATAAGATTGCCCCTCTTGCATCCTGGAATCCATACTCATCCTTAGCCAATCTGAGGCTGTTCTCGTGATCGAAGATTTGCCGAGCGATCTCACTTACAATTTCATTGAGAGGACGCACGTCCGTCTACCTTCCAATGGTCTCTGAGCTCAGGTGCTTTCCAACTGCTTGGTTTAGGCGGTCCACCTCAACTGCAATCTTTTGGGTAAGGAAGTGCGCGACTGCGCTCAACGCGGCATCAGAGAACCTATCGTTGATCCGGCCCCCGTCCTTAAATCGTTCGAGTTCCGGCACCTCTTCTGGCTTGATGCGATAGATCTCAGCATCGCCGTTTCCGGTCGGCGGCCTTCCACAGAGAAGGCGTGAGCTGTCAGCTGTCCGGAAGGTTTGCCGCATACGCTTCCCAAACTCGGCGTCAACTTTGCGAGCGTTGTCGAGCCCCCAACACTTGATAGCAGCCCAATCTGAATAATAGAGACAGGGAGGCCCCCGTTCTTGGCCAGTCGGCTTCCAACCTGTATTCAGACGATGAATCCGGCTGTAGCTGCCGCTCCCGTGGCCTACCTTGAAGAGTTATTCCAAGTCGTTGTCTCCATTCCAATAATGGAGTCGCTCGGACCACGCTGCATAGACATATTTCTGCTTCAGCCGCACGAACGGCGCTTCAACAGGATCTCTCATATCAGATCACAACAAATTAACTCAGGAGCCGATCAGATACCCCGGTTAGCTTGCATGGCACTTGCGCCGGCAGTCTAGTTGTGCTTCGCCCGATTCATTCTGGGAGTCTTTCGTCGGTGGATTGGGTTTTTGAGCCTCTGCCAAGGAGAGAATTGTTCGGGGCTCGCAAAAGGAGTGAGTCGAGCACCTGTGCACGACGTCGATGCGCCCGCTCTTCGATCCCTTCTAAGAGACTGAGATTATGGAGGTCGTTCCGGAGGATCCGGGCTGTGGCTTGCAGGTCGATATACCCGTCACGAGGCCAAGCGGCCCGCTGCTTGCCACTTTCCGCCCAGTAGACCACCAGACCCGCGAGGGCTTCCATTCCGACGGTGATCTTAGAGCGTCTGCAGAGCGGTGGCAGGGTGTCTATTGCCTTACCGTGCGCAGCAGCGATTGCTCCTAAGAGCCGCTCCCGCTGGCGGTCGTTCAGCATCAAACCACTGCATTGGTGGCGCGGCGACATGATCGAAGCCATGGCCTCAGAGAGAGCCCATGCGGTGTGCTGGCCACGGGCCGCCTGCTCAAAAAGACCAATTACGGATTCGACGACTTGGTCGAGCGCTCTCTCCTCGTGTGAAGCCGAACAAGGCCCGGCATTTCCGCTAAATATGACTGTTGTATAGGCCTGCTCGCTCAAACCCGTCGACCTCGTCCCTGTGTCTAAGGCGAGGTTAGGTCTCTTGTGTGTGCGAAAAACCAGGCGGAAAATGGCTTCAATTCGCACACCTCCAAAGTGGAAGCGGGCTTCCCTTCCCAAGCGGCGGCCCAGATACTGACCCGCAGCATCCGTACTTGCAGGAGCTTCAGGCAATGACCGACACCTTTCAGCGTATCGACGATCAGACGATGTCCGTGGTCCGGGAGTTCGCCCAACAGTACGGCTGCTCCAACGAGGTGGCGCTGAAGTTTCTGCTCAAGATCGGGAAGTACCCTCAAGGGGCCGCTGAGGACGATGGGGCCTATGCGGCGCGGCTGGACAGGCTGCCGGATCCAGATGTGAAGGTCTATCGCGGCATTCAGGCCGCGAATGATCTCTAGGGTTTCAGGGTCAGAAGTTCGGCGCAAGCGAAAATTTGGAGCGTAGTGGGGCGACGGCTTCTAAATTGGCATTTGGTCTGTACCGGGGGGTGGGTCCGCCTGCCACGTGTCACTCCGCCCAGGGCCGGCCTATGTTCTTCCTCAATCGACTGGTGGACGCAGCAGGAAACTGCCGTAGGGGAATAGGCATGCACAACCCGACTGCCGGGCGCTTCGAGTATGATCGCGCCGAACTCTGGGCCGATGGTATTATCCATGGGCTTGGCGTCGTCTTAGGGCTTGTTGCCGTCGTGGTGCTCGTGGCTTGGCTCCTGCCGAATCCATCGCCTTCGGAATTGATCCCGGCTCTTATTTATTGCAGCGCAATGATGGCAGTGCTGGTGATCTCAGCGGCCTACAACATGTGGCCGATCTCACCTGTGAAGTGGTGGCTTCGCCGCTTCGATCATGCGGCAATTTATGTTCTGATCGCAGGCACCTACACGCCGTTCCTGATCCGCATGAGTAGCACACTCATGCCGCAGATCCTCATGATTGTTGTCTGGGCTGCCTCCCTGGCCGGGATTGTTCTTAAAATCGCACTACCCGGCCGTTTCGATCGGCTGTCGATCGGCCTTTACCTGCTGATTGGGTGGAGCGGCGTTATCCTGTGGGATCACATTCTGGCCTTCCCGAGTATGACCCTGTGGTTGCTTGGCGCTGGTGCCATACTCTACACCGCCGGAGTGATCTTCCACGTATGGGATAGCCTACGCTTTCAAAACGCAATCTGGCACGGCTTCGTTCTATTGGCGACGGCCTGCCACTACGGCGCTGTATTCTCCTCCTTCGTCATGATCGAGAGTGCATGACAGGCGACCACAGGTCTTCGTTCAATCTGAGTGTGGTTCAGCGGAACTAACCTTAGTTCGGTTCAGTAAATAGCTGTGACCGCTTAAACTGAACCAGAATTTGTAAACCAACGTAGTTACCATGATCCCGGGAATTCAGCCCTTGCTAGAGCGGTCCTACACAACCTCAGAAGGATAGCCGACCAAGACACCTAGTGAGTTGCGACTGACCTGTCAGTTCTCACAATGAGCACACGCCTCATACGACCGTTCACTTCGAACTCAGTTTCGTCTTCTTCAGTTAGACCGACCAATTCCTTCCCCAGCGGGGAATTTACCGCCAGGAAGCCATTCGTCAGATCATCACGCGTGGGGCTCAATATGAATGTCGCTGTCTTGTTATCGTCAAGATATCTGATGATAACTCGAT
This sequence comes from Microvirga yunnanensis, assembly GCF_025460875.1. NCBI lineage: Bacteria > Pseudomonadati > Pseudomonadota > Alphaproteobacteria > Hyphomicrobiales > Methylobacteriaceae > Microvirga > Microvirga yunnanensis. The sequence goes on along the minus strand of NZ_JAMXFI010000049.1, from coordinate 46,622 downwards.
CACCAACGCGGATCCCATTGGCGGAGCCGGCGAACCCTTCAACGCTTTTAACGTATATCTCATCCTGGGTTTGAGAATGAGGCTGGGTTCTCTGTTCGGTCTCGCTTGAATTGAACATATCACCTTTCGCATATGTTTCCGGCGCCGTGATATGAGCTGTGAAAACCCCACCGCTGGTAGCACCGTCGCTTGGCTCAATTCCATGGCGTTCTAGGGTCGCGAACAGATCGTCCATGCAGCCATCGGGATCAAGCGTGAAACTCGACGCCCAGCAGCGCCAGAAGCGCCAGCCGACCCGTTCGAGAATGCGCTGACGGCGCATATCGTCCGCCCAGCGCTCCGGACCATGGTACTGATCGCCATCACACTCGACGGCCAGGCGCCGCCCGTTTGCTCCCTCGACAACAAGGTCGATGCGGTACCCCATGGCGCCGACCTGCGGAGTGACCCGGTAGCCGCGCTCGAGAAGACGCCGCAGCACCTCCCGCTCGAAGTCCGACTCGCACATGGCCTCAAGGTCACCTGCCGGCGTGGCAGCTCCAGCCACTGGGTCGCGGAAATGGCGGATCACCCGCGCCTTCAGGTCCTCAGGCTTGAGCTCTTCTTCGCGAACGGAGCGGACGAGCACGAGACGGTCCCGGGCGCGTGAGAGCGCCACATTGAAGCGCTGCTCGAACTGGGCTGCCGTCTGAGCCTGCTTGCTGTTGGGATCAGCAATCATAGACAGAAAGACGATGTCGCGCTCGTTGCCCTGGAAGGTGGCACTGTCACCGCAGGCGATCCGATGGCGCATCATCAGATCTTCCCCGAGCTCATCGAGAAGCATGCGGTTGATGAGGGCTGCCTGCTTTGCTCCGATCAGCGACACCACGCCGATCGTGCGCCAGCGATCCTGGGCCTCGATACGAGCAAGGGCGGGATCCTCAACAATCTTGCGGATCTCACCGACGATGACCTCCGCTTCCCGCGGGTTCTGCTTATCCCCCTGGCGGCGCCCGTCCGGCACGTAGATGTCGACGAGCGGTGGATCGAGCCGTTCATGCGCCGTTGGCACGCGCAGCGGCACCAGCGGCTCAGGGTAGAACTGCATGGAGAACCGGATGATCGGCTCGACGCACCGGAAGTGCTCCTTGAGCATGACCAGCTTGTCCGGAAACATGACCTTGGCGAGGTCATAGAGTGAGGATCCCGGCAGCAGAAGCGTCTTGAAGGGCTGCCCTTTGAGGAAGCCGTGCTCAAGGCGGTCGATCTTCGCGTTCTCGATGAAGGCAGCTGTCGGGCTCACCTGTTTGTCGTCACCGACCACGAGGATCTTCTTGCCGCGAAGGAGCGCCGGGACCTCACGGATGTCGGACTGTGAGGCCTCGTCCATGATGACGAGGTCGAACGAGCCAACCTCGCCAGGCAACTGCTCCGCAACGCGCCATGTCGGCATGATCCAGCACGGAATGGCGTCATAGCACTGGGCCATGGCGCTGCGGGCATCGCGGCGGTGCCGAACAGCCCCTTTGCCGGTGCCCTTGCCGGTCTTGCGCAGGGCTGTGGCGAACATCATCAGCGCAGAGCGCACCGGCCCAGACATGGACCGACCAAGCTCATAGAAGGTTCGTTCGCGCACCACCCGCTCGAAGGTCTTCCTGATTTCCGCATCAAGGCGGACCCGTTCCTCGGCCAGGCTACGCAGCCGGTTCCGGTCGTCGATCCGCGCCAGATAAGCCGAAGCTGCGGCCCAATCCCATGCCTCACGCCAGTCGGCGGGGATCAAGGCATCCGTTTCGCCTTCAACTGGCTCTGTGGCCAGACGCCGGCTCCAGAGAGGAGCCCCCGCTTCGCGGATCCGGCCTGTCACGGTGCGGACAAGCGCCAGATGGTTCTTGTGCTGATTCAGGTCATCGATCTGACGCCTCAAGGCGCCCCAGAGCCGGGCAATGGTCTCCACCTCGATATCGGATCGGCCAATCGCCTCGCCCAGCAAGTCACGGGCCAGTTTTCCGATCTTGCCTGATGCATCCGAGAAGAGCCCTTCGAGCCGAGACACTTCAACGCGCGCGGCAGCGAGCTGTGCAGACGCCGCCGCATTTCGAAGCGCCTCCTCGGCATGTTCCATCCGAGCAGGATCGCGCCAGAGATCCCGAGGCAAGCTCGCTCCAGGTACGACTTGGCCGAAGACCTCCTCGAGCGTGCGCATGGCGCCAGCGCCCTCCACGAGGATAGCACCAAGGAGGCCAACGAGTTGTTCGATCTCCCGCGCCGACCCTGCAGACGGAGCGCCAATCTCCTCGGCCAGCGCCCGCCACCGGACGCTCAATGAGGTGACTTGCTCCCGCCAGATGAGGTATTGGCGAATGTGATCCCAGTCCTCACGAGCAGCCGGCACGCGCCCTTGCACCTTGATGGCCTGCACGACCGGCCGGAGTGCCTTCTCGCGAAACGCAAAGAAGCCAAAGACCTCCTCGCCGTTGGCGAGGCGGCCGATCAACGTGGTCGCCTCAACGGCTGCGGGCTCGAAGGTGTCAGGCAGTTCCACCGGCTGATCCAGATAGCGCTTCCGCTCCTCGACAATCGGCTTTGCGTCTTCCACAAACCGCAGGAGCAGATCGAGCGCGCCGGTTCCCCGCTCGCCGCCGATCGCATGCTGAGCCACCGGCTCAAGCCAGGGATTGGCCTTGGCGATCGCCTGAACACGCTGGAGGGTCTCAAGGGCTTCGGCTCCTCGCAGCGCCTGCCCGATGGCACCAACTGAGCCGATGCGGATCGTTAGTGAGCCATCCCGTGCGGCGGCCTCCGCGAAGCGCTCGGACCTTACGAGGTCTTCATGCAGCCGGGCAATGACCTCCCCATCGGGCAGATCCTCCACCGATGGGAGCTCCGAATCCAGGTGCTCGAGCCGGGAACCGAGGGTCACACGCGCCGCTCGAAGGGCGGAGATCTCGTCGTCTGACAGACCAGCATCTTGCGCAGACTGCTCCGGACGATCCTCGAACCACCTGTATTGCTCTGCCGAGGAGACAATCCGCTTTGCAAGCTCCGCCGGCCGCTCACCAGCCGCTGTCGGGGCGAGTTGCAACAGAGCAAACTGCTCGATTTCCTTGTCGACCTCCTCAAGCCGGGTCCGGAGGCCAACGACCGAGGCTTCCAGGTCCCGGATCAGACGCGACTGCTCGCTGGGCTTGATGCTCTCGACGACCGACTGCAGGAGGCGCACAGCCGTCTCGAGTTGCTTAAATCCTTCTCGCTCCGTCGCCGTGATGCTGATCGCGAGATCCCGGACGCCTTCGGGCAGCTGGTTTCGCAGCACCGCAAGGGCGGGCTCCCCATGCGACACGACCAGGACCCGCCGGCCCGTGGCCATGTAATGGCAGATGATGTTGGAGATCGTATGCGTCTTGCCCGTGCCGGGCGGTCCCTGGACGACAATGCCATCGGTGCCTTCCAAGCGCCGGACGATCTCGATCTGGTCATCGTTGAAGGGCTTGGGGAAGAAAAGGTCCATAGCCTCAGGTTGAGGCGCCGCCTCCGCTGTCCCGCCGGTGGTCTCGCCGACGCGATTGCCAAGCGGAGTCCAGATATCGTTCGGCTGCTCGGTGGAAGGCCCCATCACGAGGGTCTGGGCCGGACCCGGCAACGAACTCTCCTCGGCAGCCTTCTCGATCGACTTCTTCAGGTTCTCGAGGTCGGCCAAGATGAAGCTGTCGGATCGTCTCCGGGCAAACAGAACCCAACGGTCCGAAACGGTCAGGTGCTCGTCGGCCGCCGGCACCGGCTGGTCGGGTGCCAGTGCCTGGCGATCGGGCAGATAGACGCCTTCGGCGTCCAGACGGGCCTGACAGGCCCGAAGGATAGGCTCGAATCCCTCGCGCCGATAAGGTGAGACACCTTCATCGGCATCGACGGCCGCGATCGCCCGACGAGACGCGTCCAAGGCCAAGGAAGCCCCTTCAACACCGAGTTCTTCAAACGGGCGCATGTTGACGCTGGCTGTGGCGGCCCGGGGGCGAACCTTGATCTCACCACCGGCAAGATCGTCGATCTCGATTTCCACGAGACGCTCAACCAGAGGCAGGTCGACCTCGTTGCCATCCCTGAGCCACCGGGAGAGCCCCATACCCCAAACAAGTTCTAAGGATTTGTCGCCCCCTCCGAGTTCGGCGAGTTGGGTGACCTCAAACAGCCTCTGATACAACGCCAGTGATCGGCGAACTGGACGTTCCGCCGTCGACCAGGGCAACCATTGTTCGGTGATCCACGTCTCGGCGGCGCTCCTGACATCAGGGCGATCCTCCAGGCGCAGGCGCACATCCCAGCGGGGAATGGTCTCGTCCTGTTTAATGGCTTCCGCCACATCCTCCGGGCGCACGGCTCCGGAGGCCAGAAGTTCATCCCGCTCCGTCTCCGTTACCGTCCGAAGCAGGTAGTCCCGGAGTTTCGGCTCCCGCTCAGGATCGGGGGAGATCTCCAGCCAGTCTGCCGCCTGTTCGGGAGGCGCAGGCGGGTCACTGCGCCGGAGCCGCTCCAGGGCCAGCCACACCGGGCCGTCCTCGTCCACTAGGTCGTGACGGACACCGGGCATGGCATGCAGTTCATGCTGGTGCAGCACGAAGGTCTGTCCGGTTGGAAGCCGATGCTCAGACAGCCGCAGGGCCGGTCGCTCATCCAGCCGGACGACTTGCTCGACATATCCCAGAAGATTGTGAAGGCGCTCAGCGGCAGGTGCGACAGTATCAGGTGCAGACATCATGTTCTTTGGTTTGCTTCGTTCCTAGCCCCTCGAACGAAGCTTTGTTGCTAAGAGACTCATCTGAGCGCCCGATATTGGTCAAGCCTAAAGTGGTGGTCTATTAGCGTCACAGTGACCACGGCGAGACGAGCGGGCGGACAGAGCTCCTCGCCTGCACTCGCAAGTGATGACTGTCAGCCTGACGCTTGGTAGCCCCAGTCGGCTTTCCTCGACGCTGACAGTATTCAAGATGATGAATTATGATTTCGAGTCTGCGTGGGACAGCCGCAGTGACAATGATCTTAGCGCATCGAGCAGCCGCTGAGTCAAAAGCGATTCTCGCAGAGTCAAGGAAGAACAATTATCTTTCTTTCGACTCGCCGCTTTCGGCCTCAATAATCCTGCAGATTCAATTTTCCAATGCGAACTGCGTTAACAATGGCCCAATCATTTCAGATCGACTCCACACGCAACATCGAATCAGCCATCACTTGAACTGTTGCGAGAAGAGCGGGTGCGCAGGCTCCAGTTCTTTGCGCCACAAGAGCAGCGCTCCCACAGGCCTATCGTCCCGGTAGGTCGGTGGGAGCCTGACGTGTTGGCGCTCACGAACGTCGATGGCCGGACCAACGCCCTCACTGAGGCTCCGTCGGATTAGGCAGCCTGCCCCCGAAACTCTCGCAACTCTCTTCGAACAGGAGAAGCAACCCGTGAACTAAGGCCAGGCAAAGCAAAAGGCCCACGAAGCTGGAAACTTCGAGGGCCTTTGGAGACCCACCGAGGGGGTGGGCGTATGGAAACGTAAGCACCTTCCTTATGCCACCCCGACAAGCTGACTGTCAAGAACATCGGTTTCGGTGAACGCTCCCGCTTTGCCCTCACATTGGAGGGACACGATGCAGCTCGCATCGTCAGGAGGCCGGCGGCTGAGACATGCTGCTCTGGCCGCGAGAAGACTCGTGCTCGAAACCGAGCATACCGTGACGCGCAAGGAACTATCAGCTGCCGCCCGAGAGGCCGAAAAGGCGCTTAGGCTCAGCGCCACCCAGCGCATAGTGCTGGGTCAGTTGGTGGCATGCTGGGGTGAGCAGAAGGCAGGCCGGCTCCTGGTGTGGCCGTCTAACGCCCGATTGGTGGCGACCACAGGCCTGTCCGAGCGCTCTATCCGTAACGTAATCCGTGCCCTGATCGACCTCAGGCTCGTGGTTCCAAAGGACTCGCCTAATGGGAAGCGCTACGCCATCCGGGATGAAGCTGGCGTGGTCGTTGACGCGTTCGGATTTGACCTGACCCCAATCTATGCCAGGCGCGGAGAGTGGGCTGAAACGATCGCCCAGCAGAAGCGGCTCAAGGACATTCGCAAGCGAACGTTCGATGAAATCACGATCTGCCGTCGGGCAACAGAGGAGGCGCTGAGCGCTCTTGCCCAGCACTTTCCCGAAGTTGACCGATTAGATCTGGAGCAGCGCATGGAGGTTTTGAAAGCCAGAACGCCCAGGAGGTCTGGATCATCCCTCCCCGAAGGCCTAGCCGACGCGTGGCAGGAGGCTCGGTACCTTGCTGAGGACGCCTTCTACAAGGCAGGCTGTGACGGCACCGAATGCCGGCATATTGAAGCAGAGAGCGGATCTCCTAGTGAGACTTGTGACAACAGCACTGACGCGTCTCAACCGCGCACGATTGCTCGATCGAGTTCTACGCAGATCTCTCCGGCACTGGTGGTCGAGGCTTGCCCTGTGATCTCTTACTACGGGCATGTGATCCGAAACGCTGCTGATGTGGTTTCAGCTGGCCGTTACCTACGAGCCTCCTTAGGGGCTCATCCCAGCACATGGGATGAGGCTGTCCGGGCCATTGGTGATTTGTCTGCAGCAGCCGCGGTCATTTACGTTCTACAGCTCTATGACGACGATGTTGCGAGCGGACGAAACCGCATTCGAAATGCCGGAGGCTACTACCGATTCATTGTGCGCATGATCAGCAGAGGGGGCATCAATCTTCAGGCTGAGCTCTTGGCTCTGCGGAGACGAAAGCTCGTGTGAGAGAACGATCGTCCAACAGCTTCGGCCCGGTCACGACGTGCCCGAGACCGCAAGGTGAACATATGGTCTGTAAGGAAAGACGCTGTCGGAAAAGATCCGCTTAGGCGTGACGAGCATTGCATCTGATGTCCTCATGAAGGCCTTGAAAAAGGGCGCCCATGGGCGAGTAGAGGATTTGTATTGGACATTGGGTTCGATGTCTCCGGGCAACCCTAAGGAGCACGCTCGAGGGCGGCAATCCAGGGCAATTGTCTGTCAATGATGCAAGCTCGTCGGACCCTGTGCTACGACGGGTGCTGCCTGTCGAAATCGGCCTCGTTACTTCTCCGGTTACAGCAATGAACGCTTGCAGGGTGGCCTGAAAACAAGAGCATACCTATGCTAAAGGAAGCCCCGCAGATACGATCAGGCCAAGGAAGAGGCAGTGGACATAGAACTCCTCTAGGAGTCCGGGTAACCCAAGAAGCATCACAGCATGACAATCTACCGCTGCCCATATTGCGCAGTCGACGCCGGCGGCTTCCGATCGCTCTGGGCCCATATCGTCAAACGGCATAAGCTTCCATATGAGTTTGACCTGGTGATGGCCGAGGCGGGGGATCGTTTTATTATCAAGCGGCTACCGAAGCGACCGAGAGAGGCAAAGATGCCCGCCCCGCCTGTGGTGCCGACGCAGTCCAAGGAAACACCCGCACACGCCCCTTCCCCGCCGACGAAGCCGACTGGGGTAAACCGCGCGCTCTACGTGATGCATCGAGGCGATGCCCTGAGGGCTCAAAAGCACACCTGCTTCTACTGCTATTGCCCGCTCACAGTACCCATGGGCGTCGTTCTGATGTTCGGGTCCAGCGAGTTCGAGCGCATTCTCAACCTAGAGTCCTTCTTCACGCCGAGCACGCCGGTGAGGGACGGCACGCGCGGGAGCCCTCTCCTACGGGACGATGCTCTTCGTGACTCTCGGCTTCCTCCGGTTGGCGCCTACTCGAATATATAGCCAAGCTCGCCAGCGTGCCCTTGCGTTCACCTAAATAGAACTTGCCTGCACACGTCGAGTGGTGACAAACTTGCGCATGTCAGGTGGGAGGTGCCCATGCAGCACGCGAGATGGTGTGTCCTGATTAGCATGTTCATTGTGGCGTGGACTGTCACCGTGACCAATGCCCAAGAGCATGATAGGTCCTTCGAGAAAGCTTTGCAGCTCGCAACAGAGGCCGTTGGTAAGCCTGACGAATTTGAGAGAAGCTTCGAGAAGCTTCTTGCGCACTTTCCACAAACCCAAGATGGGTACTATGTGGTTGAAGGCGATATGATCCTCACAGATGCCGAATTGAGGCAACTAGTGCGAGAACGTCGCGATGCCTTAAATGGTAAAGAACCTTGGCCTCCGTCAGCAAAGCAAGGCGAGCTGATTGTGATGACGAAAGATGGCGCTCCAACCTGTTATCGGTCTCCAGAGGAACGCCAGCTTACCTACGCAATCGATCGACAGTCCTTTGCTGAGGCACCCGAAGCTGGTGCTTATGAAGCGATTGCTCTTGAAGTGGAAGCAGCAACGTCGGACTGGCAGAAGGTGTGCCCTGAGTGCGGAATAACGTTCAGGCGCTTGAACATTCCGGCTCCTAGCGAGGGCGATGCGAACTTCATAGTGAAGTATGTAGGCTACCAAGGCGCGCTCATCGCACGGGCTTTTTTTCCAAAAGACATACAAGCAAAAAGGTATTTGCAGGTGACGCAAGCGTATTATACTGGAAATTACAGTAGAGTAGGCATTCTCCGTCATGAAATTGGGCATATATTAGGATACCGGCACGAGCACATCCGTCCTGAGGCGCCATTCCTTTGCTTTTTCAAGCCGGAAAGCAAAGAGTGGGCTAGGATCGCTGGTGGACGTTACGATCCAAAATCTGTGATGCACTACCCTTGCCAAGCCGACGGGATCACAGTAGGCTCGTTCACCTTTCAACTTACACAAGCCGACCAGACGTCTCACAGAAAGTTTTATACTGAGATCTGTCAATGAGCCGGACTGCAAGGAGGAGGGAACGTCATGAACCTTGCGCTGTTCCGCCGCCTTCGGATGTTCCTACTTGTAGTTCTTAGCCTTTCGGCCATAGGGATTTGTTCTGCAGATGAGGGGCCGCCCAGGGGAACTAAAGACCCTTATAAGATCTTCAGAGACAGCCTGAAACACTCGAACGGACGATTTCTGCTCAACGGCTACTGGCTCTCCGAACTAGAACTCAAGGTGGAGTGGGAGCGGCTTTCCCGAGCGCGGTTCGAACGTGCGTTGGGCCTGCAGCCTGCCGACGAAAAAAAGGAACGCCGAGACTCATATCATCCTGACCTAAGCTTGAACGTGAATGTCGTAAACGGTGAGCTTGATTACTGGGTCCTTCCGGAGGAACGGACCCTTACCTACGCAATAGACAAGGCGTCTTTCACCCAAGAACAGTACGCTGTTGTAGCTAGAGCTATGATTGAGGCTGGCGGAGATTGGGAGCGCGCTTGTCTCCATTGTGGAATCCGGTTCGTGCATCGGCCTGAATTTGACGTCAGTCCAGATTCAAACAAAGTAAAATTTGTCGTCCGATATACTAAGGACCCAACTGAGATAGTGGCGACAAGTTTTCTTCCTAGTTCTCCGCCCGATGCGAGGATCATTTCCATTGGGGAGACATTCTTCAAAAGCACTCTCAGTCCCGCTGGGGTTCTACGACACCAGTTAGGACATGTGCTCGGATATAGACACGAACATATTTCTCCGGAGGCGGGGCCTAACTGCCCCCAAATCGAGCCGCCGACGTACGTAACGGGTTCGTATGATCCGCAATCTGTGATGCACTATCAATGCGGCGGTGGAGGTTCGCTGGAGATGAAGCTCTCCGACCGCGATATAAAATCTCACCAACTTGTTTATGGTTTTGCGACCGTGATGGTCGAGTTGGAAGGAAAGCAAGTTCTTTCCACTGCGTCTAACGTAATACGCACGATAGTGGGACCATATAAGCGGCTACCCTACCAGGAATACAATCTAGGGGATGAAGAAGGCTGCCGAACCTACATCAGAGATTTGGGCCTCTCCGAGGCGGTTACTTCCGAACAATCGCGAGGCGCTGCGGCATGCAATCCCTTCCTGAGTTTACGCCGTGATCTAGAGGGAAAAAGGCAATATCCTATTCTCACGTTTAACAGCTCTGTCGACATCGCGAGCGGTTCGATCCTGCAGCGTGATGTTGCGGCCGTTCGAGACTTCGAACAGCTGATGACACGCGTGGACGCCATAAGATTGGACGTGCGTCAGGAAGACCCACCAGCTGAGAAGCGGCGGCAGACTAGTCGGACGGACCAGCGGATCATCACGTACGAGATCGAGTGGCGACAGTATGTAGCCTCTATCCCTGTAAGCCAAATAGAGCTCAAAGCGATCACTCAAGCCCTTGAGCCGCTCGCGCAGAAAGATCCTGGGATTAGCGTAACTGTCGAGGACGGCCTAGCAAAATCGCTGACGACGCGTCGTGGAGTCAACCCGAACGCCGTTGCAGTGAGCCATGCGGTCAGTTCCCGAGACGCGATATGTGCGGCTGGTGCAATGGGCCACTACGGGATGCTCTTGGAGGAGCTCCCGTATGAAGAGAAGAAAATGCCAAATTCCGGCATAGAATTGCCAGACCTAAAATGCGACTTTGATACCACCGCGGAGGCGTCTTGTGGAGCCTGCAGCGGATCGTGTGAGACACTCGCTTGCCAGCATTGTTCTGTCTGCAATCGATCCGAGGTGACGCCCGTTCTCTTTGAGGAATCGATCGACCAAGGAGCATTAACGCTCTCGAGTTCTCCTCCACAATGTGCGTGGAAACCGTTCGATCGGCGACACCACGGCACCCTGATGGCTCAGATAATCGCTGGCTCCAACAGATTTGTGGGCTTTGTCCCTGGAGTACTGCCACAACTAATTAGCAATGCTCCGGGATTACGGGAGAAGGAAATCTACGACAATGTAAGAAACCTCTATAGCAATAAGCGGAACGGCGTCGCTATCCTAACAAGCCAGATGTGCTACGAAAAATCGCTCCTTGATGAATTTGCGATTGCGTTGCCTAATGGATCGAACCCATGCGAGATACCAGGTGATGTCAGCCCACAGGTGGGTGACATACCCAGTCAAGATGCCGCAAGAAGTGACCTTCTCAAGCGGCACATAGGAAGGCGACGAATCTCCCAATCGCATGACTGGCTATGGGTGGCCGCGATAGGCCAACCCACCAATGCGAGCCAAGTTGCGCAGCCTAGCAAAACGACGACTTTTGGAGCCCAGTCCATAGCCCTCCCAGCAGCGCTCGCTGACGAATCGAATGTAGTGCTCGTCTCGGCGTGCGAACGCTGCTCCTTGCAAAGGGCTGATGCCGCTAACCGCAAGGTTTGGCCGCGAGCTCACCGGGGGAGTGGTGCGTACCGTCCACACATTATCGCACCGGGAGGAGTAGATTATGTCGAGAACTTAGGCGGCGAATGGGTCGGCGGCTTACCCGGTTTCGGAGTAGGCAACGAGCCTATCCGAGCCTATGGCACCTCACAAGCCGCCGCGTATGTCGGAGGTCTCGCAACGAAGATGCGGTCCTGCTACTCAAGGTACTACCGCGTCACTTCCCGGTTAAAGGAAGCTCTCCAGCTCACGTCTATGCCCGTACTTCCGGCAGACAATTCAAATGATCACGTTGCCACGGGATTGGCTGACGTGAAGCTAGCACTGCTCCACCCAGGTTACATCTATTTACAGCAACAGGCGGAAGCTGAACGTACATACTCTAGAGTCAGCATCTCAGATTTTAAGTGGTGCTCTGACACTTTGCAGGTGAGAACCGCATCGGCGCAAGAGTACCAACCTATCCCAGTGGAATACGTGAGGCGGATCGTTCAGATCCCATTGGGGGGCGCAAAGAGATGGGTGATATACCACAAAGACGACAATACCAAGCCTGGTGTTGTTCTTCGTAGCCCTCTGGTGGCTGCCTCAACGTCGCCGTCTGCTTCTGATCCGGTTCTTCAGATCGGAAGCAAGGCTTTACGTCTTTCTGAAATACAGGACCTAGTCCTCTTCGATGATCCTGGGGTGTCGGGCCAATGCGGGGGCCAGTAAGTTCGTCTCAGAAAGGTTCGCTCCTACTGGTCACAACGGCCACGATGTTCGCCAGCGTTGCCTGCGCTGCTCTAGCGCAAAATGATTGCGGCGGGCCGGAGAACCGACACTACGTCACGAACATAGGATCTATCAGAGAAGATTTCGTGCAGCAGCTCACGCCCGACGGCAATCCTGCGGGAGTGAGTCTGCCCACCAATGAGCTACTCCGTCACTTCCGGGTACGTCTCAACGTTTATAAAACCGCTCCCAAGGACTGGCGCCTCGTCTTTTATGATGACCAAATCCAACAACCCTTACAAATAATCGGCCCGAAAGATTTTCCTGCCGGGAACACCGCGGTGTGGTCACGACGGTTCGAAGGAGGAAGCGGTAGGGTCATTCTCGAGGCGCGCGGTGTGAATCCATCACCCTTCTTGCGGATCAATGGCGCCATCCTCGTGGCGCAACAACCTCAGGTAACCTATTACTCCGTCCAAAATCGAGCTTCCATAAAATGGCAGTGTCTGCTGTGCCCCCGAACTCAAGATCAGCAGGACATCTGCTCATCCGAAATAACAAAGTGCACTGACACGCCAATACGTACGCGGAGGCTTGGCGAGAGTGTGGGTATGATGATTGTGTTTTCTACAAACAAAGCATGGACATGCACTGGATTCCTAATCGCTCCGGATTTGTTTTTGACGAACTGGCATTGCGGCGGTGCTCCCGAGACCTCAGCTTTTTGGGAGAACGATGTATTACGTAACTTAGTGATTGATTTTTCATGGGATGGGGACCAGCTAAGCAACGAATATGGTTGGTCCGAAACCCCAATCTTTGGCGGCGGGCCAAACGTTTTATTCGACAAAGATCGGGACTATGCGATATTCCGGGTACGGCCGATGATGCAGTCAATCGGCGCGCCTCCTATTGCCCGCATCAAGCCAGGATCATCACTACAAGAGGGTATGGCAATCCGCATAATCCATCATCCTCTGGGTCGTGTTAAATATTTAACCCAGAGAGATTGCCGAATTGTAGCCAGCACGTATCCGAGTTGGTTCGAGAAGAAATCAGACATTGATTTCCTGCATGAGTGCGACACTGAAGGTGGAAGCTCCGGCGCCCCGGTTTTCGATGAGGAAGGGTTCGTCGTAGGGGTTCATCATTCCGGCCATACCGTAAACAGCGAGGGCGTATGTGACAGAAAGAACAAAGGGGTTAGGATTGGCGCCATCATCGAACACCTTCCAGCGACATTAAAAAAGGAGGTTTTGGACTGGCAACAATAAATCGGTGAGGCACCATGAGCTTCGTCCGACGAGAGCCTTTCCGGCCGAACCGCCGCGGAAGCTAGCTTGCGGCAGGCGTTCTCCGGGCCTGCCCGGCGGTTCGTTGTTGCGGTTAAGGAGAAACTCAATGCGTTTAGAGTCCATTCTCGTGTGGAGTGCGATCGCGGCGATAATCGGTTCTTATCCTGCCTTTGGAGCTGATGGACAGCGATCATTCGTGGTAATAGGTGAAGGACAGTCGACTGTCGTGCCGGATCTTGTGCACGTCGTATTAGGAATCTCCACACAGGCCGACACAGCGTCGGAAGCGCTTCAAACAAATAGTCAGAAAGCAGAAGATATTATCAGTAAACTGCAGCAGGACAAAGTTGACTGGCGCGATATTCAAACCGTCAACCTACAGCTCGAGCCCCGTTATGCTTCCTCGCCCGGCTTGGACGCTAGAAGCGGCCGTTTGCTAGGGTACACCGCATCAAGCAGTATCCATCTAAAGGTGCGCGATATCTCCCGATTGGGCACGCTTATTGACGGAGCTGTTAACAAGGGTGCTGTCGCCGTCGGAGGAATCCGTTTTGATATTGCGGATCCAGCGACTGCGTTGAATGCTGCCCGCGAGCACGCCTTCGACGATGCGCGCCAGCGCGCGGAACTATATGCCAAACGGGCTGGACACCCCCTTGGCCCATTGATTTCACTTTCGGAAGAAGGCCCTTCGCCGACGCGCGAATACGGCGGTGGAGCTTCGGACGCTTTGGCCGCACCGCTCGCGCCGGGCGAGCTGACTCTGCGGGTTCGCATCCGAGCCAGCTACGGGATCACTCAATAACGATTTGCATTCAAGCGGACTTCTGAATGGCTGGATAGTCAGAGTCGCACAAGGAAATGATCCTTGCAGAGGAGAGTTGCTTCTGACATTGCCCCACGGACACTCCGCGCCGAACTGGAAATCGGCCTCTTGGCTAAGCCAGATCATGCAATGAGCAGTTTCAAGGAAGCGCAGATCATTGCGATCCTAAAGGAGCATGAGGCGGGAGCCACGCCTACGGATGTCTGCCGCAGCACGGCACTAGCCAGGCAGCCTATTACAAGTCGAAAGCTAAGTTCGGTGGCATTGCACTAGGCAATCCGACCCAAAACGCCTTCGTCGAGGGCTTCAATGGACGTCTACGCGACGAGCTCCTGAACGAGTTCCTGCTTCGCTTCGTTCGCTGCCGCACGCCCGCACGGTTCACAAGCCCTGGCGCAGCAACTACAACCTCAATCGACGCCACCTACGCCTCAGCTTGCTAGCTCGCGCCCGCCGTCTACGCCACCACACGCGGCTGCAATGAAAGACCATACGGACACGCCGCGATTACAGGTTCTCCCATGCACTCCAGGGATCTATTCCGATGACGCCGTTCCGCTGCTTCCGGTAAGCCGATATCGCGTCGTACACAGCCCTTCGGACATTGTTCATGGATCCCAAAGGCGCGTGCACTTCCGGCGCATTCCACGGATTAAATACCGTGCTCTCGCAGAATGCATCGCGTGCCGGGGTGTCGGTCGACTGCCGTAACAAAGTAATCCGACCCACTGGCCGAAGCGGCGCCTCCTCCTGCGGCCACTCGACGGTCAGATCGTCGATGGGCATCGAGCCTTTCCGCAATTGGACCATAAGGTCGAAGCAAGCATCGCTGCTGACCAGTCCGCGAGAGAGTTCCCGTCGTAGGAAGTCCGGACCACGCTCCTCATTGGACGGGGGCGGGTTCCCGCTGCAGGGGCGGACCGAGTATTTGATTACCTGGTTGGGACCGAAAGCGAAGGGCGCCATTGAAAAATACGAGATGGTGAGAGGTGATGAAATCGGGGCGCTTGCGATCCTGTAGGCGATACCAGCCTGCCTCACTCGCCAATCGAAAGGGTTCGCGCTAGGTAGGAAGTACCTGCGCAGCCCTTGCAGGTCACCCGTGAGAGCGCCCGCCTCTGCGAAGTCTCGGTAGTCCACCGCGTCTGGAGAGAAGAAGGTTGGGTGATTAATCATCAAGATGTCATGCGTCTGTCCTCTCGACGTCGCATCAAGGATTTTGAGAGCCATGCCGCGGCCATCAAGCCCAGTGTCATCTCCGGGCGTAAAGGAGCCGTTCGAGAATCGCGTCCAAGCACGGTACTCTTGGCCTGGAGTAGCGAATGATCCAACACGGAGCTCTGCGGGCAAGTCGGATACGACTGAGAACCTTGCCCGTGCACAACCATGTGCCTTCGCGTGTGCGTCACGGCGAACGAACGTCTGCGCTCCCTCTGGATAATGCCGCTTCATCTCCGCAAGCGCACGATCCGCGATCGCCGTAACCGCGGCCCTTTGTGCTTCGTCCGATTTATCCGGAGTCGCCGCGGAGAGCCACGCGACCATGGCTCCGCCGGAGACTAGCAATGCACCGCCGCCAAGCTTCCGGGAAAGTCGAGCCACTCAACCCTCCCCTTCAAAGTTGCTTGAGGTACTCGATCAACTCATAGCGATGGTCGTCGGTCAGCTTCTCGTTCTCATAGTCGTGACCGAGATTGCTGTTGCCGTCAATTAGGCGGCCTTGGTCGTACTGCGATCGAAACTCGAACGTATTGCCGGCCGAGGAGCGATCGGTCTTATAGCCCATCTTTTGAGGATCATATTCCCGTGTCCCAACGAAGAAGGCCTGCGATCGCTGCCTAGGCGGGAGTAGCAATTCGTACATGTTGGGAATAGAACCGTTGTGCAGGAAAGGCGCCGTCGCCCAGATCCCGTTCAGCGGTCGGCTGGTGTAGCCGAGATTCGGATCCTTTGATCTCATGCAATCGACCAGCTGGGCTTGCTTGGCGGGAGAGCGACCCGGATTCTCGCTGATTTGGGGCACGTCTATTAGCGCTCCTTCGACGTCCGGCAGAGCTCGCACGCGGAAGAGCTTACGTAGTGCCTCCGATGCTATGTCCTTCTTCTTGTCCATGATCACGGCACCCACCGTGACCTTGAGGAGCATAGCGAGTCGCTCCTCCTCGCTGGTGGAAATCATCTCGTCTTCAGTCAACACCCGACTGCGGAAGCCGCTGACGATGCCAGGTGAGGACTTGTACGCGTATGCGTTACAGGCCATCCAAGGATCGGTTCCCGGGGGCGGAAGCGGCTTCCCGGTCCTTGTGTTTCTGCCTGATCCATCCAAGAGGCTCATCTCGACGGTGAGCCGGGTCTTCACGTCGGTGCGGTTCACGGGCTCGTGGCAGGACGCGCAGCGCGAGTCAAACAAAGCCCTTCCCCGATCTGCTTTGGCTTGGTCGACCGCGCCTAAGATGGAGGCCGGCCAGCGAGGAGGACGGAGCTCCGAGAGAACGTCTTCAAGTTGCGACAGTTGGGTAACAAGGACACTCGACGCAAAGCCGTTGACTAGTCCTGGATTTGCATTCGGAACCACGTCCCCGAACACACCGATCACTTCGCCGGTGTTCCGGCCGACGGCCCCAACATCGAAGCTTCCAAGGATCGGCACCTTCGGCGCCATGCCGTTGTACTGCACGCGGTCAAATTGCGGAGCTCGCCAAATAAAAGGAATGCTCACTGGGGCATCCGACGGATTTTGCCTCGCCTTATTAGGGGCGAGCGTCAGGGCGACCTTATTGTAGATGTGCCCGAACGCGTCTATGCGGCCAGGACCGTAGCGGAGCGGGGTGGCGTTGATGTTCTCTTCCTTGAGCTGCCACGCCAATAGTGCGTCATACGCTTCTGCAAGTCTTCGAACGTTCTCGTCCGTCTTGTCGCGACCTAGGACGCGTACCTCAAACGCATCCCACTTCTGCTTATCGCTGCGCGTCTCTTCAAGGGAACGGTTCAAGGTCTCCATGAAGCTCTGGAAATCCGTCAGTCCTCCAGCGCCTTCGACAAGATATGTCTTTCCGTTGTGGCTGAAGGTTCCTGTGTGACAGGCCGAGCAAGTCAGACCAAGCCATTTTTCGTTGTTTCCCTGCCCTGCTTTCCACCGCAGTTTCGTCCGTTGAAGTCTGTCGTCCGATTGATCATCAATTGCAAACCCGATCGGCAGCCATTCGGGCGGAGCTCCTGGGCGACGGAGATACCCAAACCGGCTCATGACGGCGATAGAGGCAAAGCGATCCTGCCCGCCCGAAATCTCAAGTGCGTTGAACCAATCGAGTGGGATCAGGCGAGAGCCCTGTGTCGCTCCCCACCACGAGTTCCGCTGTTCATTCGACCAGCCCTGGTCCAATTCGGGCAGCGGCTGGGCATCTTGCGCATGAGAAAGGGAATGCGTGCCAGCGACGAAGGTAACCACGGCGGCGAGGAAGCGCAGCGCTCGGCAACTCGAGAACATGTGTCTGAGCTCCATAATTCAGGTGAGCGTCCACATGCTATGTGAAAGCCTGCCTTATTCAAGCCCGCGGCGATAGGGCGTATCAAATTTTGGCGGTTATTATACGAGGTACTGCGTTCTTGTACTTCAGCTCTCCTCGCGTGGGACGGGTAGAAGGGTGTCCACGACGCTGCGACATGGGCACCGTCGCGGAGCGGGTCGCCATTCTTGAGGATCCCGCACAGAGTTTCGCGGCGCCCCAATCGCATAAGTAAACGTAGGTAGCCTTCAAGCTCTTTCGCGAGCGCCCCGAGCGCCTTCACCTTTGTCCGACCAGTTCGCCTTGGGTCGAAACAATCACTCCGGGCGCGCCGCGCCGTGTGCCCGCATATGTACTCGTAACCCACGCCGACGCGCAAAGTCTGCCAACGATAAGCAGCCTGAATGGGTCGGCGGGGCTCCCAACCATAGTAGAGGCGCCATGTTTTGCTTCCTTGACGGGAGAGCGTTTTGCTGAGCTCCACCACCCGAGTGACGCCGCGCCCAGGTAGTGCCTGACGAAGTCTCGTTCCGAAACCGACGGGAAACTTTCATATTTTATGTGCTCGCGCCACCAACTATCAAACTCGGTCCAGTGCCGAAACGAGAGCGCGCAGTCGCAACATGCATTAATCCACGTGGAGGTGCGGGTGGCCATGTTCTCCACAACGGGCTGCTGATCTTCGTTCAGGCGTCGGGGATCACTGTTCGCCTTCTCGTTAGCGCCGGCTTTCGAGAACGTCGAGCACACGGGACAGCGCCGCGCTATCAACTGTTTGCCCCACCCGGATTACGTAGCGGCCGAGGACAATCTCCATGCCGCTGCTTGGTGCGGTCCCGGCGACCGGGCTTCCGCCCGACGCGGCCAGCGGAGCCTGCACTCCCGGGGGCAGCGGCGTTGACGGGTCGGTGACGGGTCCCGGAAGCGGCGCGTCGAAGCCCTTCTGCAGGATCATGTTCGCGAGCTGGATGCCGCGGTCGAACGTCGACCGATCGACAACATCTTGCCGGCCTGCCTCATAATGGAAGATGGTGCGGGCGATATTCCAACGGACTTCCGCGTCAGCCAGGTTCAGGTCCTCCGCCCGGTTAACGAAACGGCCGAAGTAGAGACTAGACAGACCGGGCTTCTCAGCCGTTCCCGAGTAGTTGCCGGCGTATTTGGCGACCACCGGCTCGCTTGGGCTCGACGCCCCCGAGTATTTGACCGCGATTTTCTCGAACGACACGGTTCCGGCCGCGCCGAAACCCGCGCGCTGCACTATCCAGTACCACCAGAGCCCAACGCCTGCTTCCGGACTGGCGAAAGCTGGGATGATTTTGCCGAACGCATCTCTGATCTCGACGTCTGGCAGGAGGTCGGGCCATCTGCGGATATACAGCGGCCATGATGCGGGCTCGGTTTGGGGTGTGATCGCGCCGAAGTTCTTGGTGCGTATTGACTTCGGGAGCTTGGCGTCGGCGGCCGAGTCGGAGCGCAAAGATACCTTCGCGCCAATACTCAACTCCCGAATTGGATCGACGCCGAGGCTGCCGCCGGTATCGAGTGGGTCTAGCTGCCAGGCGCGGCGATAAGCAGCGACGACCGATGCGTAGATCGGAAGGCGAACGGTGCGGCCGTTGATCGTCTTGTGGCAGTCGAAATGGAGGTGAATGGTCGTATTGGGAATGCCGCCCATGATGTTGGAGACTTTCCCGACGACGTCGCCCCGCCTGATTGCGGCACCGACCTTAAGCCCGGCCTGAGTGATGCTGTCGCGGTCGAGATGTAGGTAGCGGCAGTAGTAATTAGCGTTTGATCGGATCGTAACCGTTGTGTTGCTCGTGATCGACGTGACCACGCCGTTATCCATTGCGAGCGCCGGGAAGGCGTTGCGCTCTGGCCTCTGCGGCCGGATGTCCAAGCCTTGGTGACCGGTTTTGCCGGGACACAGGGGCATGTCCCACGATCGCTTCTCGCAGTAGGTGTCGCGCCAAGGGTAGGCGTAATTCTCTTCCGAATTACCCGGACCTCCGGACGGATGTATCTGGCTATTCGCGTAGGCATGGGCGTTGCCGAACGCGGGACCGGCGGCGAGCGGGAAGAGCAGGCCGGGTAGATAGATGGTGCGGTCGTTTTCGCGCCCCGCGCCGACTGCCAAATTTCCAGGAGAGTGATACAGGAACGCTTCCTGCGCCGCCGCCGGGCTTGGCGGCGCGACAATGAGGGAAACGGCAGCCACCAAACCACGTGAGAGACGCGTCATGGCCGCGGATCTCCTTGGAGGATGCTCAATCGCGCCAACAGGACCTGGTGAGCCGACCTGTTCCGGCAAAAACTTGCGCTTTCTTTGGTGCACTCAATGGTAACGACGTACGGTACATTGAAACGCACAATCTCATATGTGACTGAGAGAACACTATCCGGGTCGTCGTCCTCGTCGAGTGGTGATGCAACGTCACCCCGGCGTTCGCTCAACTCGTCGCGCAGTTCCGCGGGAACCTGAGAGTCTGAATTACGATCGCCTGCTACAACAACTGTGATGCAGCCGAAATTGAACGTGGCGCTGTACCATGTGCCGTTCGGGTCGGCCGCGAAGTCGGGCTTAGCGTTTGTGGCTGCGCATTTTGGCCACCACTCAACATCCGGGGCCATCGACAGTGGATCGATAAAGCCGCCCGCGGGATCTAGTCCAGGTTCCGCGGCCGCGAAGCCTTCTCTCAAGCCCAAAACTGGGAGCGAGAACTGCGGGCTTGGCTCGGCTAAGCCTTCTTCCAAAGGACTTGGGGGCAGGGCGCCACTATTACGCTTTTCCAGGTAACGCGACGCAGCGGGATCGGACCAGTCAGGAGTGACAAGCGCGCTCTGGCCATGAGCGCCGGGCAGAGTCAGTGTCAAAACTGCAGCGGAAAGAATGAAACGGGACAGCACGGCCGCTCCACTACGCGTTGGCGCAATGCTACACCCACAGGAGGTTGAAGTAAAGCGAAGGGCTGGTTGCCTCTCTCAGTTCTCAGAATGGGAGATGATCCGGGAGCGAGTTGACCACGGCGAAGCGCACTATGAAGCAAGTACGACGCGCTCGAAACAGCGATTGCGCCTGAACAATTCTTATCGGCACAACAAAGTGCGTGCGCAGCGAAGAGGCGCTCGCCGCCTATGAGGCTGTCATAACTTGCTGCCGGACATGGTTGGTGTCGTAGCCCTCGTCGCCATCCAGGACCCATGCGGCAGGCAAGTGTTCGAGGAGCGCCTTCAGCCGTGCCGTCGGCTATCAGTCCCGCGGTCAGCAGAGGGGCAATGGGGCGGCATTAGTGGTTCTTCAGCACGTGGATCTTGGTCGAGCCCCCGCGTGAACGCCCGAGCGCCTTCTTCTGCTCCCATTTCAACGCCCGATGCCGAGCGGTGCGCCTTCACGGCACTGGAGTCGATCAGCACGTGAGCGGATGGCCGGCGGCATTGGCCAGCGTGTGGAACAGGTTGGCACACACGCCCTTTGGCCGCCCAGCGGACGAAGCGGATATAGAGGGTCTTGTGCGGTCAATAGAGGCTGGGGGCATCGACCCAGCGCCCGCCAGACCTGAGGACATGGATGATTCCGCTGATCACGCGGCGGTCATCGACCCGAGGCTTCCCTCGCGTACCGGTGGGTAGATGGTTCGCGATCTACTTGAATTGCTGGTCCGTGAGCCAGAAGCGATTTCGATTCATCCCTGGCCTCCCGACGAGGTCGCGAAGCACGAAAGCGCCGCCCGCTCAAACTCCTTTATGGGTCCTGGTCCTAGTAAAAACCTAGTCAAGCCGGCTCCCGCGAGCGTCCCAGAAGGTCTGCGAATACTCACAACTGCTATGCTGGCGGCGAGCAAAAGAAAAGCCTCCCCGTCCGCTATTGCTAGTGGGTGAGGAGGCCTCGTAGTCCATGAAGAAGGCAGGATGCGTGACAGCTTTCGCGGCGAGCAACTGGTCCAGCCGGGAACGGTTTCAGCATGGCCATAGAAAAAGCCCCTCGCGACGGGAGAACACGAGGGGCTCGGAAGAGACGAAAGCCAAGGGGGCAACAGGCCTTCGTACTGGGTCAATGCGATCTGCTACGCTTCGTTCCCGACGAGACGGCCATATGGTTTCCAAAACCTAAGAGAGAGACCGGGAACTGAGCTTTTCCCAGCCTCTCCGCCTGGTCGGGACTACCAATCAGGAGCCGCCGCATCTCCAGGCGGACAAACCATAGCTGGCTCTGCATGGTCCTACATCAGGATCGTTCACCTGTCCTGATGGAAGGAAATCAGATAAGAACGACTGTCGAGCGGTTCCACGCGACCGATCAACGAATTGGTTGTCCGCTGCGGTTACGCGGAGGACTGCAAATTCCCTGCACCTTTGCGCAAGGGAGCAGATTCCGCGAATAGGACCCATGGAATGAGGCAGATACAAACTATGCTGCCCCGGAACAGCTAGAGTCAGCTCCGGGCCATTCTGCGACCAAGAGCCCCGCGATCTGAACGTCCGCTTTGCCCAGGTTATCAGATGATCGGGACCGCAGCCGCCGTCGTTAAGATTTCGTTAACGTCTTGATGGCGCTGATCTTCGATGCAGCAACGATACTGAACAGCCCCAAGAGTTCGCCTACGTCACACAGGCCCGGAACAGGGTTCTCACTTCTGATAAGTACCTATTATCAGAAGTGAGCCTAGACCGTCGGCTGGATGGATGCCCTTTCAATGGAAGACGTTCCGGCCAATTGAAGTCGTACTCTTTTAGCATGCCTACTTCACAACTCGAACTCCTCTGTGGCTCGGCAGCTACAGCAGGTCTACAGGTGGCATCCGAGCCAATTGAGCTTTGACGACCTGAGCGCGCCCTTGGTTGACCAGTTGCTCTGCTGTCTGTCCGTCAAGACTTGGAAGGGGTCGAGTTCGGTACCAAGCAACTGCACGTGCCGTAGAGCCGACCCACGGAAGAACCAGATTGATGACCTCAATCGTATCTGCGAGCCGGTCCGATCTGCTGTTGTCAGGTTGATTGCTAGCGTCGAGCATATCCGCCGACAGTGCTTGGTGATCTAGAGGTCGCTCAGGATCTCTCAGACTACCGTCTTCCCTTCGCCTTTCTCGCCTCATGGCAACCTCGTTGAGCACGACGGCGAACCACCCCAAAGCACAGACAAGAGCGGGCATTACAGCGGAATAGAGAAACCAAAACTCATTGCGGTGTCCAGCCCGATACGCCCACCAACCAGCAAGCACCATGACGGCAGGGAAGATGACACCAAAGAAAAGCGGAGACTTGCCCATGCTCCCTCCTCTCAGCTGCTTACGCGGGGCAATCGATGTCTGAAAAATTCATCTGGCAGCCTATGACCTCCGCCGAGGCAAACTGATTCACGCTTACGATAGCAGTTATCAATGGCGACACTTCCTACCCGGCGGCAGACCTTCAAGCATGGATATCGCGCTCTCTTCATATCCGTCGATCACCATCGTCACTTCAGATAACTTATCTTCCTAGGCGCGTTTGATCAGGCCTTCGATCTCGCTTAGGAGTAAGCCATAGACTGCCAGTCTTTGAACGAGCGCCGTGATGGCTGGATCGAGCGGCTGGAATTCAGACCAAGGGTCTTCAATGTCGTAAGAATGTGCCACTTGGTCCTCCAACGTTCGGTCCGACAAAGTTGCCGCGTACTCAGCCAAGGATGCCTTCTGGCGGAATCCTGCCATCTTTTCCAAACCGGAATCGCTCGATGTGGATCTCCCCTCTGGGATCAATCCGTCCGTAGACCATCCCAGGAAATGTCTGGGAGCCGAGGGTGTGGAATCCATCAGGGAAGACGGCGGTATAATGCATCAAGACACGGGCCCTGCCATCAAAGGTCCGATCTGGATGAACAGCGATTGAGATCGGATCACAATCGATGCCATGGAAGCTAAATGCGATATCCTTGTCCTGGTAATACTCGACAATGGACGACCATCCGGGAAGCTCCTCAATCGAAGCCGATCGGACTTCCGCAGCGATTTTCTGACAAAACTCCGGAGACGAGGTAAAATCGGCACTCATGGCTCCCTCGGTCAACATGCTCCGCTCGAGAGCAGCATTAGAACGCTGATGTGGACCAACCGAGTTCTCCCTTCTGACTATCTATGATCAAGGTCGGCCAGTACCCGATGGTACGGGTTTGGCCAGAAGTGAATTTATCACATGAGAAAACAAAGTATAAGCAGTCACATCAATCCACTGTCAAGTTGCTACGGACTATGCCTGTACCAATAGGCACATTTTACGAATTAATATGCAGAACAACCGCCTTTTAATTCATTTAATTATTCTAAGATATCATAATACTTTCTTTGGCTAAAGAAATGATATATGAAACAGTTTGTTTAATGCTTTATCGCGAAATAAAAAACAGGATAATGAATTTTACTTCTTTTTGGTACATTGTAATTCGCGTTTGCATCTGCTTATTAATGTGGTATCATACGCTGGTCGTCGTACCGAAGTAAGGGTCTTGGTTCGAAAGTCACGGAGCTTTACAGAAGTTATCTGCCCAAACAGTCTAATTATATTTAGCCGTCGCGTGAGAGTGTGCTGCTCCGACATCGGAGGACTGCCATGGGTGTTAGACGCATCGGCGCCTTTGTCGACATTGATGACGGCAGCGACTGCCGCTACTTCATCAGGATCACCAGTATCCAATGGTTGTGTGATGCTGACCCCTGCCACGACGCCTGCCTCATTAGGGCCGCCGGCCACACGATCTACGTTCCATATCCTCTCGAGCAGATCCGCAAACTAATGCAGCCATATCGAGAGTTCGACGATAACCCGACGGAGACGGCTGACATAAGTGTCGGTCGGAATTGCCGTAAGCCACAACCGAAAACGTGACGAGCTCATACCCAGCCATGTGAATAGAGCGCGCGCGAAATCCAGCGGGGCGACGAGATAGACTTCAGGCTCCCGGTCGGTCCCTCAACTAGGGAGGCAAGCAGATGCCTTCAGGCAATTACACTGAGCTCGCGTTCTCTGTCGATGTAATTGAGGTCCGGCGCCGCGACGGAGGGCCGATGCGTGATGCACTACGTCTCCATCCCCACCAGGAGGTTCGCATGGTCCCATCCTGGAAGTGCGGTTGGCGCATCTACACCACCATGGGGCTTGAGCGGAAGTATGCACGGATCTTTGAGGTCGACGGACGGGTGAAATGGTACCGGTCGCAACCTCTTACCCTTGAGTTCATGCTTGACGGTAAGCCTGTCCGGTACACTCCGGACTTCGAGGTAGCCATCAGTGATACCGTGATCATTGTGGAAACCAAGCCGGCTCTGATGCTCGCACGCTCACCGAAGCTGCAGCGCAAGCTCGATGAGGTTAAACGTATTTATGCAGACCGAGGGAAGCCTTGGATCAGGCTCGGTTCAGGCAAACTCCCGCCAACTCCATGGATGGATGCGGCTGCGGACATTGAGGCTAGGGGCCGCACACTGATTGATCCTCTGGACGAGCAGCGGGTCCTAAGAAGCCTGCAGGAGAACGGGCCTGCAACTCTCCAGGAGTGTGCTTCCAGAGTCCGCAGGCACAGCCAGCCAGAGAACGCCGTCCTATCGATGATACTGCGGTCGCGTCGAATCGAAGCTGAAATGAATGGCCCGGTTTGGCCAGGCACAATGATCTCACTCCGCTGACATCTGTCCTCGACTCAAGATAGGGGGAAAATGATGGGGCGCGTATCAAACCAAGCGGTCACGTCTGACTTCAGGTTTCCATCCATGAAGAGAGACAAGGCCGAGGTTATTTTGTGGAAGCGAGCTTACCTGGTCAAGAAGGTTACACGGGACGGTACCCATCTCATTCTTGAGGACGAGGAAACAGGAGAACCTGAGAAACTCTCACCTTCCCACTTCTGGGCTCTCTACGAGGCTGGCGAATTAGAATTAGATGACCATACACTCGATCATCTCCCGGCCCGGTTTCTAGATGCGCTTGACCGTTCTATCGAACCAACGCTTGCCAAAGACGGCTGGGCATCCTTTCGACGGTTCAAGTATTGTGTCGCTGTCGATGCTGCTCCCGCAGTGTCAAAAACTGATAAGGGATTGCAGCCAATCATCGACCGGGTTGCACGAGTCATCGGAGACATCGAACCTCCACACCCAAAAACTGTTGCACGATGGTTACGGGAGCGCGGCGTTCCTGGAAAACGGTTCGCCCGCTTCATGTCAGATGGAAATAGCCGAAAAGGACGGACAGATTGGTTGGATCCAGAGGTCGATCAGATAGTCGAGACGGCTATTGAGGTTTACTGGAAAAACAACCGGGAGCTTCGACCAAAGGAGATCACAGAGGCTGTCCATGGAGATATCGCCGTCCGCAATCTCACACTGCGGAAAACCTATGAAATCTCTGATGAAGCTTACAACGCATTGAACACCGTCGAGCGTCGTGAACTCGGCTTTCTGATCGAGCCTTGGGATACCACGATCCGACGCCGTCTAGAACGCTATGAGGGATACGAAACAACCCGTCGACGATCTGGAAAATGTTATGCTGATACACAATTTCAAGGTGTTGGACGGGCTCCTAAAGCAACGCGGGTCAACGAAGTATGGTATATCGATCATACGAAACTTGACGGCCATCTAGTCTACAACAGGAAGACACGCCTTCCACTCGGGCGTCCATGGCTAACCGTCGTAATCGACGCATTCAGCCGTCTCATCGTCGGGTTCTTCATTTCATTCATCCCGCCAAGCCTCCACTCCGTGTCGCTGGCGCTGAAAAACGCAATATCCCCCAAGGCGTACGTTCTCAAGAAATTTCCTCAGCTCGCAAGGCGTTGGCTCGCGATGGGTTTGCCGCGCTACATTGTCTGTGACAGAGCACTGGAGTTCCGGGGCAATTCCTTTGAACTCGCTTGCGCAGAACTCGGCATTGAGGTGGTGTGGTGTCCACGCAAAAGACCGGAATGGAAAGGAATCGTCGAGCGAACGATCCGCACGATCAATACCGACTTCGTAGAATTGTTGCCCGGAGCAACAAAAGGCGATGCCCGGAAGCTTACACAGCAGGGGCGAAGCCCTATCGCTGAGGCTGAGTTGACCTCCGACGAACTAGATCGTGAATTCCACAAGTGGGTCATCGAAGTCTATCCGTACAAGTTCAAAACACAGTCGCTTTCGCGAGGGAAATTGTACGAGAATGGAATTCGTCAGATCCCTCCAATGATGCCAAAACGCGTCAGTGATCTTGGAGTTCTTGGAATAAGCTTTCAATGCATCCTCACCCGCAAGGGAGTTCATTTCCGCTACTTGCGGTTTTGCGAGAAGAACAGAGTCTTTGACATCCTGGATCGCGCCAAAACTCCAAAGGTCAAGGTAACATTCACGGTAGATCCAGATAGCCTGAAGTCGATAATCGTTCGCGACCCAACGTCTGGGGAGCGCATCAGTCTCCCGTGCTGCGATCCGGAGCGAGTAGAGGGGCTATCCCTGTGGGAATATGGGCATCTTGTGAAATATATGCGGTACAGCCAGTACGATCTTGCTGACCGTGAGCACTGGCTGATTGCCAAGAAGGAGATCCGCGACACGCTGATGGCGAGCCTCCTGAAACGTCGAAACAAGATCGCCACAAATTCAACGATCGCACGAAGGTTGAACGTAGGAGCAGGCCCACACGCAGGCGCGACGGTGCTCAACCGACTCATCGATGAGGAGAGCAATTGGCTCGAACTGGACTTCCTCGAAACTGTGCCTGCCGATCCGAACACAATCCTTGAGTACCAGATTGATGGAGACCGCTCCCGAGATACGTCCTCTAGTTCACTTGGCAGCTATGAGGAGGATCCCGGAGCTTCAATGAAGCAGTTTGGACGCGGCATGCGGAAAATGCGGACAAAGAGAACCGCCCAAAAACCTCGTCCAAGGGAAGCTCCGCCAAGCGCGGAGGCGGTCGAGCCCGATGACGACCTTGACCTTATCCTGACCAAGTACAGCCGACCGCACTTGTCCCGTCCATAGGAGCGGCGAATGAGCCTCGACCTCGATGTCTCGGCTTTACGTGCCCACAGGGCCCAGCGGAAGGAGATCATCGCAGCGCAGGCCGACCGGCATAAGCGTATAAAAAGTTTGATAATCCTCAACGATCGTATCGAGAAGGTCTTGGACCAGCTGGAGTTTTTGATGGCCTCTAGCGGAGGAACAGCAGAGCAAACCGGCCTCCTTCTCGCCGCACCGACACGCGCCGGAAAGACAACGGCATTGAAGCTCTTTCTTGCTCTCAATCCGCCCGTAAAGCAGGGCCGGGGTGTGGTCCGGCCAGCGCTCTTTGTTCCGACCCCCGCTAAACCCTTGGTCAACGACCTCGCAGCGGCAATGCTTATGTCCTTGGGAGACCCGGACCCAACGCAGGGGACCGAAAAGGAGCGCTTGCGGCGCATTCACGAGCAAGTTGAACGCCAACAGGTCAGGATCATTATTTTCGATGAGCTACAGCACTTGATCAGCCGAGAGAATGACAAGGTCAACCACGAGTCGGCTGATTGGATTAAGCAACTGCTTAATGATCTGGGCTGTGGCTTTGTCCTTGCCGGCACAGAGCGAGTTACCCGCCTCTTCATCGTCAACGACCAATTGCCTCTTCGGCTCGACGATCCCGTGTTCGAGATGAAGCCATTTGATCGCAACTCAAGTAGCGATGTTGAGGCCCATCGCGGATACCTCGCCAACTGGGACAGAGCTATTGTCGACTGCGAAGGCCTAAAGGCACTCAGTCATCTCGCAAACAAAGACTTTTCTGAGCGTATTTTGCTTGCAGGTCAGGGCTGGCCAGGCTTTGACGCCAAGCTGATCCATGCCGCATCAAAATTGGCCATTTTAGAAGACAAGCCGATGATGAGCTTAGGGCATTTCGACCGAGTCTTCGATCGTTTCATGTTGCTCATGAAACGGGCCGGTACAAATCCGTTTCGCGGAACTCTGCCAAGAGCCACCGAGGTTTGGCTTGATGATGAGGCGTTCGAGATAGTTCTCGAGCGCTATGAAGAGCAACGAAGGCGCAATCTCAGGCAAAATCAGCGAGCGGCTCGTCTTTGACAGAAAGCTCTATCTTGTCGGAGATGAATCGATGAAAGAAGATAACTGGTTTGACATTGATGCCGATGAAAGAGAAGCTTCAGAGGCGTCGTCTGCTCGACAATGTGTGTTTCCCCTTAGTTTAGACTTAGAGTTTGACGAAAGCCTTCTAGGGTTCATCGCTCGGGTGGGTGAAGAAAATAGTCGACGTGAGATCTCAGCGGTCACGCGCATTGTCGGCCTGAAGCCAAGAGTGAGCTTGGTACCGTTTTCCTGCTTCGATGTGCAGCCTCTTGCGGCCCTGATTGGTATATCGGTTCAGCAACTCGATTGCAGGTTATACTCACCACTAGATTTCGCAGGAGAGGACATCAGCTGGGTCAAATTCTTCCATGAGGGAGCTCCACGACGGGCCGTTTCCGCACGGCGCCGCAGATTCGCACCGGCATCTTGGCAAAAGAAGCCGTATCACCGGGCTTTGTGGGATCTCAAACCAATCCCGTGTTGTCTAGAAACGGGCCAGATGCTCGTCGAACGCTGTTCCTGCGGATCACGGTTGCAGTGGAGATTGACCTCACTTATTCGATGTGGCCGCGCAAGCTGCAGAGTCGATCTTCGGGATTTGGAGTCAGCCTTCATAGAACCGCAAGTTCTATCGAAATTGCAGTTCTTTGCCGACTTCTTCTCGCCCGACGAGGCCGCTTGGACGCGGGCTCGCAGTCGCATCCCAACTGACCTTGCAGATCTTTCGGGAGCGGAGATCCTCGGACTCTCGGTGTTTTTTGGACTCGTCAGGTCAGATCCAAGCGGTGGCGCGGTGTTCGGGCGTAGGCGGCGGCAGTGCGCCACGGGAAACTTCAGCGAGTGGAGCGCAGGCGACTTAGCAGCTGGACTGGAGGTCGTGCTTGGCTGGCCCCAGTCGCTCTATGATTTGGCGGACCTGTGTAGTGCGTTTGGGGTGGAAAGGCCGACCAACTTCGGTTTCCGCAAGCACCTTGGCCCGCTTGTTACGGCGTTTCCCGAGGTGGCGTTCACGCAACGCGTGAGAAACATCTTGAACGATGAGTTCCGTCGATACTTCGAGCTTCGCCCAAACTTACGTTTAAGCAGTAACAATTCCCGAAGCATCCGGAACATGGCAGCCGGAACAATCAATCTGAATGCCGCAGCGAAAGAGTATCACATCTCCCCAGCCGTACTATCCAGGCTGCAGACCTATCCCGAACTTGTGGCGTATGAGGGAAGAACGGGGGTTAGCATACTCTTTAAGGTCGATGCATTGGTGGAGCTGATGGAACGCTACAGGGACAGTATTACCTGTAGGTCGGCTGTTCAGGAATACGGGATCCCCTACCGCACGCTCTTAAGGTTGGCCGATGAAGCACTGATCGCCCGATTAAGCGGGCCCGAAATGGTCCTTCACGCGCAATCAAAGATAGTCTTTCGCCGAAGTAGCATTGACCAGTTTATAAAGCAGATCGAGGACACAAGCAGACGCGAGGGAGTTGGACTGTGCTTGGGCCTGGCAGTCCGACAGCACAGTATCACCGATCCATGGTTCGAAATCCTGATAGCGCTTGCGTCGGGCAACCTGGGGCTTTGTGGCATAGATTACTCGAGCCAACGGGTGAGCAGCCGTTTCCGAGTCGACCACAATGACGTACGGGAGTTCTTACTAGAGAAGCTTAATCCAAACGACAAGCGTATCACGGTTCAGCACGCTGCCGCTGAAATGAAAATGGACATCGCGGCCTTGGCCGAACTTATTGATATCAGCTCCATACCGACTTCAACACGTCCCTATGCGACAATCTCCTACTGCGATTTTCGCAAGCTGACAGAGACATACATATCTGGCGCCGAGTTTGCAGCCCGATTGAATTTATCACCCAGATCTGCCTGGCGATACATAAGTAAGTGCGGGGTAAAGCCTGCAGTAAGGCTAAGTCAATCGAGAAGGGTGATATATTACAGACATGCGCTAGAGCCTTGCATAATTAGAGTCGCTAATGAAACTTGAGGACGTCAGAATTCTTCCCGTTGCGAGTACAGGCGCCAGAAGCTGTAGGATCCAGTGGAGGCTAGACCGACGGCGCAGGCCTGAAGCTGAAAAGGTTTTCTGTCTGGGCTGACCTATACAAGAACCTGTCGTCTCGGACATGAAGAGTCCGTGAGCAACGCGGATCAAAGCTGTATCGTGCTTTCCAACGGAGCTGGCTAGAATAACCTGCTTGCTGATTTTCCGATGACGGGAGATGACTTCATTCCAAAACGGATCGTGTGATTTACCGCCGGTGAAATCGCTCAAAATGAGCGAGGAGGGTACGGATCAGTCCTCCCAAGTTGACAAGGCTCTCGAGACTGGAAGCAAAACGATGGGAGAGCTAGCTCGAACTGGTTGACGGTATCAGAAATCGCAAAACCGACGTGATGACCATGCTCGATAACGACGTCCGCATCACCAGAGGGGCCTGATTCTTCGGCAGGGATGGGTAGGGTGCCGTTGAAATTCCCGAAGGCCGGACTGTGTTCTCGCAATGGGACGGTCACGGTAAGCTGGTATAGGGTCGCGAGCTGATGGATTTAGGGATCTCGGTTTCGCCTGAAACCGGAGCCGAGACAATTCCGAGCACCATTGTGAATCAAATCGGTGTCTCTGCTGCCGATCTGTCCAGGTTTCCCGCAGGAATTGAGCCAACCAAGGACACCAAGCCGAGCGGAAGCACGTAGACGCTTACGATTAGGGAGCGCAATCGGGTTGTTTGCACTCGCTCATATTTAGAAGTGACCAGTCACAGGCACACCGCCTACAATCGGAGGAGCGACCAGTCCACCTGCCGCGGAGCGGCGAACGCTGTTGCAGACCGCCCCAACTATGGCATCTACCGTGCTCAGGTATGGTATACCCTTTGCCAAAATAACACGGATTGGCTCGGCATCGGCATAGTAACCACAGCCTTTTAGCATCTTGCCTCGAGCAGAATCAACGTCGTCCCCCGGGATGCTAGACGCCGTCACACAGCCACTTAAGGCAACACAAACGAACATTAATGCAGTGCATCTAATGCCAGCTGTATGCAACGAAGTAATTTTGCAAGCATCCCTAGCGACAACTGTCTTCATTGAAACCTCCACTCGGGACGATAATGTCGTCGATGTCACTAATTTTGATGTTTGCGACACCGCCGCAGGAAAGTAAGGCTGTCTCCGGCGAGGGTTTTACGTCGAGCAATTGCTTCACTGACCCCAACCCTGTTCCTTCGAATCCACCACCCGCCCCGTCGACCTTTTTGATTGAATAAATCCGCCATTCGGACGACTCATCACCTTTATTGAAACGAATGGCTCTAAGAACCTCGTGTGGTGGCAATGTTGGACTCGCTGGGTTAGCTCCAAATCGAGTCTCAGGCGACCATCCCTTGACTTTAATGCTACGCCACCCGCCACCTCTATCCTTGATCCATGTCAGCTTGGGATCAAACAAGCAGATCTTCGGATCCACCACACCAGCTGCCAACTTAGGTAAATCGCTATTAAAGGAACCATCTGAGAGATAGCGTCGAAGCGGCCACGAGCAAATTTGAAGCCTAAATTTTAGTTCCGGTGGCTTGGTATACGTAGTTGGGTACATCGAAAGCATGCCAGCCGCCACACCAGCGACGAAGGCGGCGGCTTGCGAAGTTCCTGGAGCGGAGCCAATCTCGTTTGGACCAAGCCAACCAAAGACGGGCGCCCCGCCAGGGGCAGCCACATGAACAAACGGCACGTCCGTTGACGGAGAACTGTAATTAGAATTAGCCATTATAGTTGCTTTTCCCCGCTTGCAACTATGGCAGGCAGTCACAACGAGTACGTTGGCTTGATCACCCATATTCTGGGGAAACAGTGAGAGAAATGGAGAAAGTTCCTTTGATTCTTCGTTGTCTTTCTTTGGCTCTCCTGCTGCAACAACGAAGAAGCTATGTATTTTGTTGATGTAATTCCCAGCCGAATTGGTAAACCTGATACTACTTTTCGGATAGTTTGCTTCTTTGTACACAGGATCCCGCATCCCATTAGCAAATAGAAAGATTTCCATCTTCCTATTTTTCCTCTCTTCGAGATACTTCGCGACATCTTCAGAGATCTGGCCGGTATTTAGACTCTTCTTGAGATCATATGATTTGAGCAATGCCCATGGCCACGTTCCAAGGAACCCGCTATTCTCTTGGCTTGCTATTATGCTTGCTAAAAGGTTAGCGTGGTTGTGCTCCTCTTGAAAGTCCGTCCACTTACACGCGAATTTGGATCCTGTTTCAGTCGGGCCTTGACCTTCTATAGCTGGCAACTCCAAACCTTCGACAACTGAAGCTATATTACCTGATCCACGGATCGGATAGTCCATTATTATTATACGAGGAATATGAGGTCTGGGTGTCGTCGAAAGCATTATTTTGCTGTAAAACTCGTCCGCATCGCGATCAGTCTCAACATAATCAATATATTTGACATCTGGCTTCCACAGTGCACCGCTCTCGCACGCCTGTTCGATAATACTGGAATTCAAGAGTTCGATATGCTTCACCTGCGGCGTATCTTTAGGCTTTGCTGGAGAGCTACTATACGGTTCAAAACCATCAAGGTCATGAAGCCGAACATCAACCACCAGATTTTTCTTCTCTGCTTCCCGCATTTCTCTCCCATACAAGATTGCTTTATCAGCATCTGGTACTGGGATTATAGTCGAATAACGATCATACTCTATGAACGCAGCTGAATTCTTTTCTGGCTCCTTATCGACCCTCGGATCGAGTCGAGTCCAGTTTTTAACTATGCCGTCAAGGAATTTTTCCGCATCTCGTGTCCAATATACTGTCTTTGAACTACGTTCTCGGGAAATACTAAGATCCGGTATTTTTATGATTTGGCCAACCATTAGCTGATCTAAGGCATTGGGACTTGTCGAATTTAGTTTTGCAACAATCTCGCGCATAGGATCGCAAGGCGGTATATAGCCATTCTTCCGCAAAATGGAGCATACTGTATCGCCGCGCTCAAGCTTAAGCTCTTTTGTCGGGAGAGATATACCAGCTTCTATCGCTTTGTTTAACGCGAATGCAAGATTTTTTGTAACCTCTCCGCCGTCCATCGTTATTTTAACTGCAGAACTACTAGATGAATGCGGCACATGTTCTCTGGCGTCCTGCGCCAACGTAGAAGCCGCTGTAAAGTGCAAGCACAAGGCAGCAATTGAAAGGAGGCTTATCCGAGCAAACGCGGTGTTGTGGCTGGCCATCAGTTGACCTCCGCAAATTTGAGCGCTCTCTCACAAAACTACTCCCAATTGCGTAACTTGACAATCTCACCTCGTAGAGGGAATCTTGACTATCCCTGTTGCTTTGCATGGGGCTTGCTATGAAGAAACCTCGTTTTCTTCGCTCCACTTTTGCAGTGCTAGCCATAGCGTCTAATCGTCTGACGCGGCTATCGATCTGTTTCGTATTCACCTTAGAGTGTCTGCCGGCGCAGGCGGCTTGTCCAAGCGCCGAGGCGGCGTCCAGCTTTTGTACATGGTTAGATCGTTATCAGATCCTAAGTTCCGCGGTCCAAATCAAAACCATAGATCCCTCGGATTACGCTTTAGCAAATATTGTTGGATGGCGTTTGCAAATAACCGACACGACAGTTGTGGGTGCGGATTGGCTATTGATCATCAGGGATGGCCGCGGCAGACCAATGCTGAACCTGCGCAAGAGCGAGTTTGAAAGCAATTCAGGACGACGGACGATTTGGACCGGTAGGCTTCAATCGCCAGTCGTCCGCTTAGAACTAGTCTCATCATCACCGATATCAGGCGATATAAAGGTAAACGGCGCAGTCGCATATTCCGGACAAGCCAAGAATCTGAACTTCTTTTCTTCCAAGGGTCCTCAACCCGACTGGCGAGATCCATATACGGATGGAAGTGTTCTTGAGAGACAGGCTGCAGACTCTGTCGGAATGATGGTGACAGGCTCGGTCGACCCAACGAAACAGCAGACACGCAACTGGTCTTGTACCGGATCACTCATTGCTCAAGGGCTTTTTCTGACCGCATGGCATTGTGGGGGGGCAAGCTGGGATCTGCCGTCAAATTTTTGGCAAAGTGAGGTACGAGAAAACTGCCTCGTGGATTTTACTTGGGACAATGGAACAACACGCACTCAGTTCGCTTGCGATAAAGTGATAGCGGGAAGTCCAAGCCTTGATTACGCAATTGTCCGGCTAAAGCCAATTGTCGGTGGGTTGGGAGTAAAGAGTTTTCCGCGCTCAGTGAAGACCACCAAGTCGCGCACCCCCTCTGCCATCTTCATGATTCACCATGCTCGCTCTGAAACAAAGCTTGTGAGCAGTAACTGTCACATCAAAGCCGAAAGCATTGGTCAGGTTCGGATGGACCATGATTGCGACTCCGATCCTGGATCGTCAGGCGCACCTGTATTTAGTGCCGCAAGCGGCGCACTGGTCGCAGTCCATCTCGCAGGATTTGAATTAAACGATAAATGCGAAGTTGTGCGTCGGTTGAATCGCGCTGTATGGATTGATGAAGTCGTTTCCCACGCCTGCAAGCATAAGTTAGATTCTGAGGAAATCCCATCGATTTGCTAAGCTTGCCATCTGGATACGTGCGATGAAATCGGGTTTGAAAATTTTTTGGCTCGCTTTCGGTTTAATGCCTCTCTCGTCGATGTTGGGCATCGCTTCTGCACAAGAGAAACTTAAAGCGCAGATAGGGCAAGATGACTACATCGCGGCAGCTAACCTTGACCCCGCTCATCCACTTTATAAAGAATTCTTGGAACGATTGCCAAAAGTTGATCTCGGTGCTGAAGCTGGTGGAGTGTACTACATACTTGAGGGTGACTTGCGCCTAACAGAGAAGCAACTAAGCGGAATATTGAAGTCTTATGCTGCCGCTTATGCTTCAGGCTCCGATCATACGCCCGTGACACGGAGATCTTCCGACGAGTTGATTGTGATGACGAAAGGAGAAACCCTTGCAAAGTGGGACAAGCAAAATCGAAAACTCACATATGCAATAGATAGGAAGACGTTTTCCGCAAGTGACTATACAAGAGTAAAGGAAAATTTTCGCAAGGCGGTTCCGGCTTGGACTGACAATTGTAATTGTGGACTCTCGATTACTCATCGGCCCGAGTTCGACATGAACCCATCTCTCGATAAAGTTACCTTCATTATTAGGTATGACGCAAAGATGTTAGATTTCTTGGCACTCGCATTCTTTCCGACTGATCCGAAATTCTCGCGGTATCTTTTGGTTGGGCCATCATATTTCGAGCCGAACGGATATGATCCCGTTGGCATCTTTAGACACGAGATTGGACACATTCTTGGGTACCGGCATGCCTTCGTGGCAGGAGTTCCAGGATGTGAATACTATAATAAGGCCGAAGACAGAAACTGGAAGGCACTGAGTTCATATGATTCTGAATCTGTAATGCACTATCTATGCGGAGGCGGTGGCTCACCTGCATTTACACTCTCAAAAAAAGATAAAGCGGACCATAAGAAGTATTATTCTAATTAAATGTTCCTGCTTTGAGGAGGCGCTATATGGATCGGAGATCTTTTCTGGGGGTCTGTGGTGCAGCCCTCGTATGCCGCCCTTCAATGGCAGCAACGTCTTCGGAAGTAAATCAACAGCGCTTAACCGAGATTGCGTCCCGTGCTGTTAGTGCGGGATTACTCGATTCAAACTCGGCAAGCGCAGGACTTACGAACCCTGAGCAACAGATCCTGTTATTGGCGACAATTACATCGGCAGCAGTGGAGCGCGGCGTGGACCAGGAGGCGATGCGCGGGCTTTCTCTCGATAGCGGCGCTCTGCTTAGTGAGTTGCATAGAGCGATCCCGCGAAGGCGAATTCCAGGAAGAAGACTTAGGTTTGAACATGCAGCACCAGTTTACTATCAGCAATTTCAAGCTTGTGAGCCCATCCGCGAGCGTTCAACCGAGATTGAGCGTTGGGCTGATTTCTTTGTAAGATCACGAAACCGGGATCAGTATGTTGCGGTTGATAAGATCACAGCGGTCCCCTGGTTTGTTGTGGCAATTCTTCACTTTCGAGAGGCTAGCGCAAACTTTCAGGGCCATCTTCATAATGGAGATCCTCTTATCAGAATCACGCGCCAGGTTCCTAGCGGGAGGCCCAAGAAGCTGGTGCCGTGGCCTCCACGTCCTTGGGAGCCCGTTTCGGCCTAGATCGCTAGTGCGAGGGATGCCCTTGAGGTTGATAATCTAGCTTACCTAGATAGAAACTCTTGGACACTTGAGCGTACGCTATGGCGATTAGAAACGTTCAATGGGTTTGGGTACCGTAGGTTCGGCTTGCCATCCAGCTATCTTTGGAACTTCAGCAACATCGGCCGTCCTGGCGGTTACGATCGCGATCGGCACTGGAATCCGAACTACAGGTCGAAGCAGATTGGTGCTGCGGTTCTCCTTAAACAGCTCTGGCGTCGGGGTGCAATTTCCCTTAAAACTGAGAATGGCAATAGTGTGTGATGATCTCCGGAGTATCTTAGCAATGAAAACGCTTCTTCTATTAGCCTTGCTGATCAGCACTTGCTTGATTTCAACGCCCTCGAGCGCTTGCCCAACCGGGTTCTATCCCTGCGGAAGGAATTGCTGCGCCTACTGAACTACAGTGTAAGTGTGTAGCTGCATCTCCTTCGCTTTCAGTGAGCGAAAGTTGAGAATGTAAGAAACGCTGCACTATCTGAGCCAGCCTGAATCAGGCTCAAACGGCGGCTCGGCGCTTCACTTATGTACTGAGCGCCATGTCGGGGCGGATAATACCCGTTCACGGAAGTTCCGACGCGATGAGGTCCGGGTAAGCCGTGAGGGTTGTGAGCCGGCCCTTCTCGTCGACGAGCTTGTTCCAGGCACGGCAGACTGCATCGAGTACAGCCCCATAGTCGTCCAGCACACGGTGCGAGAGATACCGCTCGCGCAAGTACAGCCAGACACGCTCCACCGGGTTCAGTTGGGGTGAGGCGGAAGGCAGCGGCAGCAGAGTGATGCTGGTGGGCACGTGCAAGGCCCGCTCATCGTGCCAGCCTGCCTGATCCAGGATCAACACCGCGTGCATGCTTGGCGCCAGCTGCCGGGCAAGTGCTCCAGAAACACCTCCATTGTGCCTGCATCCGCTCGCGGCAGAGCCAAGGCGAAAGTCTCATCCGTGCCGGGACGGCAGGCGGCAAACACATACAGGCTCTTATAGCGCTGATCGACCACACCCGGCGGGCGCACCCCGCGTTCGTACTAGACCCGTGTGGTCCGACCCTTCTAGCCAAAGCGCGCCTCGTCCTGGCACCAGAGCTGGAAAGAGTGCTCGGGATGCTCAGCTGCGAGGGCCTGCACCCTGGATGGGAGCTGCTTTTTTGAACGCCGCCTGCGCGGCCGGGTCGCCCTTCGGGTGCGAGGGCCGGGTCTTCTGACGCGAGAGGCCGGGGCGCTTGAGCACGCCGGAGAGACTCCACTGGCTATAGCTGACGCCATAGGTTTGCTCGACATAGTCACACAGATCGACCAAGCGCCAGGCGCTCACCCCACCACGCTCCGGCTCAGGTCCGCGCAGGATATGTGCCTTGAGCGCAGCCTGCTGACCCGGAGTGAGCTGTTCCGGGCGGCCAGTGAGAGGCCGGTCGTGCATGCCGTCAGGACCCTCAACATTGAAGCGCTGGATGGCATCGTGCAGGGCCTGGCGCTCCATGCCGGCGAGCTGGGCGGCTTCGGCTCGGGTCATGCCCTCCAGCGCATTGGCAATCACCAGAAGCCGCAGAGCAGCTCGGCAGTTCTTCTCATGAGTTGCACGCGTGCGCAGGTTGGATGGCGGGTAGTCCTGGCGGATCTGGAGCCCGGCCATGCTGATCTCTATCAACAGCGCCCCCGCTCCTCAGTGAACCACGTCAGGCACACCACCGCGAATTCGAGTCAGCATTTCAGTGGACGGGTATAAAAATGAAACTCGAGCTTCGCAGAGCAACCCTTCTCAAGGCCTCTATCTCTTCACGCTTTCGAATTATGGCGGTAGGAGGACTGCCAAGCCACTCATCATTTACGCATCTCTTGGACGAATGACTCAGCTTTTAGGCAAAGAAGACGCACGTCTATGAGAGGGGTATCGTGCTAAGTGACTATTATTTAAAGAGAAAAATTCTTGTACTAACGCAGCTTTTGCGAGTTTGGACAGCAGGCTGGCAACCGCTGGACGCTACGCCAGATTAAGCCCTACCCGAGGACAAGCTGGCTCGCCCGCTCGGATGCGGGCCGTCCCCAACCAGGAGAGGCTTCATGGCGAAGACGGTGGCCGAACAATTCGTCGAGATCCTGGCGGCTGCGGGTGTCAGACGCGTGTACGGCATCGTCGGCGACAGCCTCAACGGTCTGACGGACGCGATCCGCCGCCGGGACGACATGGAGTGGATCCACGTCCGGCACGAGGAGGTCGCGGCCTTCGCGGCCGGCGCCGAGGCGCATCTGACGGGCGCGCTTGCGGTCTGCGCCGGGAGCTGCGGGCCGGGCAATCTCCATCTCATCAACGGGCTGTTCGACTGCCACCGCTCACGCGTGCCGGTGCTGGCCATCGCGGCCCATATTCCCTCGCCCGAGATCGGCAGCGGCTACTTTCAGGAGACCCACCCGGAGACCCTGTTCCGGGAATGCAGCCATTACTGCGAGCTGGTCTCGAGCGCCCACCAGATGCCTCGCATGCTCGAGATCGCCATCCGGGAGGCGACGGTGAAGCGCGGCGCGTCGGTGCTGGTGATCCCCGGCGACGTCGCCCTGCAGCCGGCCGCCGCGGCGCCTCCGGCCAAGCCCGCCGGGCTGCTGCCGCAGGCGCCTGTCGTCACCCCGGGGCCGGACGATCTCGATCGCCTCGCCGAGCTCCTCAACGGCGGCGACCGCATCACGATCCTGTGCGGGGCGGGATGTGCGGGCGCGCATGACGCATTGCTGGCTCTGGGCGAGCGCCTGCAGGCCCCCATGGTGCACGCCATGCGCGGCAAGGAGCATGTGGAGTGGGACAACCCCTACGATGTCGGCATGACTGGGCTGATCGGCTTCTCGTCCGGCTACTACGCCATGCGCGACTGCAACGTCCTGCTGATGCTCGGCACCGACTTTCCCTATCGTCAGTTCTACCCGGAGGATGCGGGGGTCCGCATCGCGCAGGTGGACCTGCGGGGCGAGAATATCGGCCGCCGCGCCGCGGTTGATGTGGGCGTGGTCGGCGATGTCCGCGCCACCCTGACGGCCCTGCTGCCCCGGCTCGATCGGAAGACCGACGGCACGCATCTCGCCCGGGCGCGCGAGCATTACGCGAAAGCGCGCCAGGCGCTCGACGAACTCGCGGCCGGAACCCCGGGCCGGCGGCCGATCCATCCGCAGCAGGTCGCCAAGGCGAT
The DNA here is from genome assembly GCF_025460875.1 of Microvirga yunnanensis. Lineage (NCBI taxonomy): Bacteria > Pseudomonadati > Pseudomonadota > Alphaproteobacteria > Hyphomicrobiales > Methylobacteriaceae > Microvirga > Microvirga yunnanensis. The sequence continues at coordinate 6,601 of NZ_JAMXFI010000049.1, read as the reverse complement.
CAGCGACCAGGCGGCGGACGATGCCGTGTTCAGCTGCGACGTGGGCCTTCCCGTCGTCTGGGCGGCCCGCTATCTCGCCATGAACGGACGGCGGCGCCTCGTCGGGTCGTTCTGGCACGGCTCGATGGCCAACGCGATGGCCCAGGGCATCGGCGCCCAGGCGGCTTTTCCGGGCCGGCAGGTGATCTCCCTGTCGGGCGATGGCGGCTTCTCCATGCTGATGGGGGATCTCCTCACCCTGACGCAGCAGCGCCTTCCCGTGAAGGTCGTGGTGTTCAACAACGGCACGCTGGGCTTCGTCGAACTCGAGCAGAAATCCACCGGCTTCCTCGATTTCGGCACGGAGCTCCGGAACCCGAATTTCGCCGCCATGGCTGAGGCCGTCGGCATCCGCGGCATCAGGCTCGAGGATCCGGCCGAGGTGGACGAGGGGATCGCCGCCGCCCTGGCCCATGACGGGCCGGTCCTGGTCGACGCGGTGGTGAACCGGACGGAGCTCGCCATGCCGCCCTCGGTCACCCTCGACATGGCGAAGGGCTTCACCCTCTACATGGTGAAGGCGGTGCTGAACGGCCGCGCCGACGAGGTCTATGACCTGGCCCGGACGAACCTCTGGCGCTGAGGAGGTTTCCGCCCGCCGCGACGATCGTTGGCCTAGCCGTTCCTGAAAGCCTTTGATATGAGGCACGGGACAGCGGCTGCATGGCCGCCTGAAGGGATGTGAGGACCATGGACAAGTTCACCGTGCTGGAAAGCGTCGCGGCGCCGCTGCGGATCATCAATATCGACACCGATATGATCATCCCCAAGCAGTACCTGAAGACGATCAAGCGCACGGGGCTCGGCACGGGCCTCTTCTCCGAGATGCGCTACCGTGAGGACGGCTCCGAGAACCCGGACTTCGTCCTCAACCAGCCGGCCTATCGCAATGCCCAAATTCTGGTGGCGGGCGATAACTTCGGCTGCGGCTCCTCCCGCGAGCACGCCCCCTGGGCACTGCTCGACTTCGGCATCCGCTGCGTGATCTCCACCAGCTTCGCCGACATCTTCTACAACAACTGCTTCCAGAACGGCATCCTGCCGATCAAGGTCTCGCCGGAGGACCTGGAAAAGCTCTTCGACGACGCGGAGCGCGGCGCCAACGCTACCCTGACCGTCGATTTGGAGAAACAGGAGATCCGCGGGCCGGACGGCGGTTCGGTCACTTTCGACATCGACCCGTTCAAGAAGCACTGCCTGCTCAACGGCCTCGACGGCATCGGCCTGACCATGGAAAAGGGCGCGGCCATCGACAGCTTCGAAAAGAAGCTCGCCGAGCGCGCCTGGGCTTAAGTCGGGTTCAGCAGCGCGCCCTCACGCAGATGAAGGCCGGGGCGCGCGACAACTGCTCGTAGAGGCGCTCCGACACCTCCTTCATCTCCGGCAGGGGCTTGGGTTCGACGAGCCGGTCGAAAACCCAGCCCGCCTCCACCAGCCCGTTCATGATGTCGGCCAAGGGACGCCGATACGCTTCGACATAGGGGCGGGGCTCGCCGAAGCCCGTCCAATGCATCCCGAACCGGGACCGTTCGTAATAGATGCTCTCCTGGCGGATCTCGGGATGCATCCAGTCGGCCATCGGGTGAGCCATGGAGAAGGCCAGGGTGCCTCCCGGGCGGCAGGCCCGTCTGAGTTCCCGCAGAACCGGCGTCAGGTCCTCCACATAATCGAGGGCCAGGGCGCAGAGGATCTTGTCGAAGGATGATCCCCCGAGCCAGCCGAGCGGCTCCGTCAGGTCGGCGACCCTGAACTCCGCCGGCAGTCCATCGCAGCGCTGCCGGGCCAGATCGATCATCTCCGGCGTGATGTCGAAGCCGTGGATCGTTGCTCCCCGCCGAGCCAGGATCTCGCTGTTGATCCCAGGCCCGCAGGCTGCATCGAGCACGCGCAGCCCCTCCACGTCTCCCAGCAGGTTCAACGTCGCAGGGCGCTCGTAGAGGCCGTTATGCGGCTTCATCGGCGCGAGGGCGGAGTAGCGGTCCGCGAACGTGGAATAGGACCGTCGTGCCATGAGCCGGGTGTCGTCCTGCTGGTCGCCCATCGCTCCCCTCACGCTTTCGTGTGGCCTCGGTTTAAGGCCCCGTTTCCATAAGATTAACCAAATTGCCTGCAAGTTCGCGAGCATGAAGAACCTTATCGCCCCCGCTCTCTTCGCTCTCGCCGGCTTTGCCGCTGCGACACCGGCCGTCGCCCAGGCGGATTTCGGCTCCTGCCTCGCATCGCTCCGCGGCCAGGCGGCCGCCAAGGGCATTTCGGGCCAGGCGTTCGACGCCGCGACCCGCGGTGTCGCGCCGGATCTGACGATCCTCGACCTCATGAGCAACCAGCCCGAGTTCAAGACGCCGATCTGGGACTATCTCTCGGCGCTCGTCGACGAGGAGCGGGTGCAGGACGGCCGCACCGCCATGCGCCAATGGGGGCAGGCGCTGGCTGCGGCCGAGGCGCGTTTCGGAGTGGATCGCCATGCCATCGCGGGCGTCTGGGGCGTGGAATCCAATTTCGGCAAGGATATCGGCGGAAGGCCGCTGATCCAGTCGCTGACGACCCTGGTCTGCTACGCGCCGCGCCGGAACGAGTATTTCAAGGGCGAACTGATGGCGACCCTGAAGATCGTCCAGGACGGGGACATCAACCCGGCGAACCTGCGCGGCTCTTGGGCCGGGGCCTTCGGCCACACCCAGTTCATGCCGTCGACCTTTCAGCGCCTCGCCGTCGACGGCGACGGGGACGGGCACCGGGACATCATGACCTCCGTGCCGGACGCGGTGCATTCGACGGCCAACTTCCTCAAGAAGGCCGGCTGGGTGAACGGCCTGCCCTGGGGCTACGAGGTGCGCCTGCCGGAAGGCTTCAACGCGAACCTCGCCGGGCGCAAGAACAAGAAGCCGCTCGCCACCTGGGCGGCCATGGGGGTGCGGCGCGTCGACGGACGTCCGCTCTCGGGCAGTTACGCGGCCGGCATCATCATCCCGGCGGGCATCAACGGCCCGGCCTTCCTGGTCACCAAGAATTTCGATGCGGTCTATTCCTACAACGCGGCGGAATCCTACGGGCTCGCCATCGCGCTGCTCGGCGACCGCCTCAAGGGCCAGCCCGGCATCCAGACCGCCTGGCCGACCGACGATCCGCCGCTCTCGCGCGCCCAGCGCCGCGAGCTGCAGCAGCTCCTGACCGCCCGCGGCTACGACGTGGGCGAGCCGGACGGCAAGATCGGCGCCAAGACCCGCGAGGCCATCAAGGACGTGGAGCGCCGCATCGGCCTCGAGCCGCGCGGCCGGCCCGGCGGCAAGGTGCTGCAAGCGCTCCGGGGGTAGGCTTGCTCACCCCAATGGCCATCATCAGCTAGTTGCAGTGGCGCTGGGTTTGGAGTTGTACTGACTCCATGCTCATCGCCCTTCTCACGGATATCCACGGCAACCGCGAGGCCCTGTCGGCCTGTCTCGCCCATGCACGCCTGCTCCGTGTCGACCGCCTGATCTTTCTCGGCGATTACGTGGGCTACGGGGCCGATCCGGCCTGGGTGGTCGATACGGTCCGCGGCCTCGTGGACCAGGGCGCCGTGGCGCTCCTGGGCAATCACGACGCGGCCATCGACGGCTCCGACGAAGACATGAACAGCGTTGCCCAGGAGGCGATCCGCTGGACCCGCAACCAGCTCGGCATGGAGCAGCGGCGCTTCCTGGCGGACCTTCCCCTCACCCACGAGGAGGGCAGCGTCCTCTATGTCCACGCCAACGGCTACGCGCCTCGCACCTGGGACTACATGGCCGGGCCCATGGAGGCGATCCGGCATTTCAGCCGGGTCGATGCCCACATCACCTTCTGCGGGCATGTGCATGTGCCGATGCTCTATCACATGAGCACGACCGCCAAGGTCGGCACCTTCACCCCCGTGGCCAACAACGACATTCCGCTCCTGCCGACCCGCACCTGGCTGGCGGTCATCGGCGCCGTCGGGCAGCCGCGGGACGGGGTGGCGGCGGCGAATTACGCGGTCTTCGATACCGCGCGGCAGACCCTGCGCTACCTGCGCGTGCCCTACGACACGGCCACAGCCGCCCGGAAGGTGCGCGAGGCCGGCCTGCCGGAGAAGCTGGCGCTGCGTCTCGAACAGGGTCGCTGACGGATGCGCTGGCGCCTGCATCGCGGCCAGGTGATCGACGGTTTCACCCTCCAGGAAAATCTGGGCACCGGCGGCATGGCGCAGCTCTGGGCCGTCACCCGGGAAGACGATTCGACGCCGCTGATCATGAAGGTTCCGATGCTGATCGACAGCGACGACCCGCTGCCCATCGTGTGCTTCGAGACCGAGCAGATGATCATGCCGCGCCTCGCCGGCCCGCATGTGCCGCGCTTTGTCGCCACGGGTCCGCTCGATCCCATGCCCTACATCGTCATGGAGCGGATTCCCGGACAGTCGCTGAAGGCGCGGCTCGACCAGGTTCCGCTGCCCTGGCCCGAGGTCGTCGCGATCGGCGCGACGGTGGCGCGCGCCCTGCACGACCTGCATCTCCAGCACGTGATCCATCTCGACATCAAGCCGAGCAACGTGATGCTCCGCGAGACCGGCGAGGCCGTTCTCATTGATTACGGTTTCGCCCGGCACGAACGCCTGCCCGACCTTCTGGCCGAGGAATTTCGCGAGCCGTTCGGCACCACGCCCTACATGGCGCCGGAACAGGTGCTGCAGGATCGGGCCGATCCCCGCAGCGATCTCTTCGCGCTCGGCGTGATGCTGTATTTCTTCGCCACCGGGGAACGTCCTTTCGGCAATCCGCGCGGCGGCCAGATCCGCCGCCGCCTGTGGCGCGATCCGGTGCCGCCGCGGGCGCTCAACCCGGAATGTCCACCGTGGCTGCAGGAGATCATCCTGCGCTGCCTGGAGGTCGACCCGGACGAGCGCTACGCCACGGCCGCTCAGCTCGCCCTCGATCTCGAGAACCCGGACCAGGTGCGGCTCACCGAACGGGCCGGACGGCTCGAACGCGACAGCGGCGTGAAGACGTTCCGGCGCTGGCTCAAGGCCCGCCGGGCGCAGCCGCTCGAGGCACCGAACATCGCCGGGCAGCTGTCCCGGGCCCCCATCGTGCTGGTGGCCATCGATCTGTCACCGGGCAGCGAGGATCTCGCCGAAGCCCAGCGCATGATGATCGGCGGCATCCTGTCCATCGAGGGCGAGGCGCGCATTGCCTGCGTCAACGTCCTGAAGACCTCGCGCATCGCCGTCGACATCCTGGAGGACGAGGAGGGGAGGAGCCTCCATGTCCAGCGCCTGGTGCAGCTCCGGCACTGGGGCGGCTCGCTCCAGATCCCGTCGGATCGGATCACCTACAGCGTGCTGGAAGCGCCCGATCCGGCCGCCGCCCTCGTGGATTACGCGCGGCACAACAACGTCGACCATATCGTGATCGGCGCCCGGGCCTCATCCGCCCTGCGCCGCTACCTGGGGAGCGTCTCGTCCCGCGTCGTCGCGGAGGCCCCCTGTTCGGTCACCGTCGTCAGGACCCCGAAAGACCGACGGGCCGAGGACGGGGGAGCCGCCTCCGCCTAACGGCCAACACGACGAGAGCTTGCCAAGCCGCGCATTCGGCTCTTTAAGGGCCCTGCATTTGATCACGACAGAACAGGGGTCTTCCCATGGCAACGCACAAGCTCCTCCTTCTCCCTGGCGACGGCATCGGGCCGGAGGTCATGCGCGAGGTCGAGAAGATTGTGGGCTGGTTCCGCAAGCGGGGGCTGGGCTTCGAGACCGAGACCGATCTCGTCGGCGGCTCGGCCTACGATGCCCATGGGGCGGCGATCTCGGATGCCGCCATGAACCGTGCGCAGGAGGCCGACGCGGTGCTCTTCGGCGCGGTGGGCGGCCCGAAATGGGACAGCGTGCCCTACGCGGTGCGCCCCGAGGCGGGCCTGCTGCGCCTGCGCAAGGACCTCGGCCTCTTCGCCAACCTTCGCCCGGCGATCTGCTATCCGGCGCTGGCCGATGCCTCCTCGCTCAAGCGCGAGGTGGTGGAAGGCCTCGACATCATGATCGTGCGCGAGCTCACCGGCGGCGTCTATTTCGGCGAGCCGAAGGAGATCGTGACCCTCGAGGACGGCTCCCAGCGCGCCGTCGACACGCAGCTCTATCATACCCACGAGGTGGAGCGCATCGCGCGCGTCGCGTTCGATCTCGCCAGGAAGCGCCGCAACAAGGTCTCCTCGGCCGAGAAGATGAACGTGATGAAGACCGGCGTGTTCTGGCGCCAGGTCGTCACCCGCATCCACAAGGCCGAGTTCTCCGACGTCGAGTTGGAGCATGTGCTCGCCGACAACTGCGCCATGCAGCTCGTGCGCTGGCCCAAGCAGTTCGACGTGATCGTCACCGACAACCTGTTCGGCGACATCCTGTCGGACATCGCCGCGATGCTCACCGGTTCGCTCGGCATGCTGCCCTCCGCCTCCCTGGGGGCCGAGGATCCGGTGACCGGCCAGCGCAAGGCGCTCTACGAGCCCGTGCACGGCTCCGCCCCGGACATCGCCGGCAAGGGACTGGCCAATCCGATCGCCATGATCGGCTCCT
>NZ_JAMXFI010000048.1:0-56601 GCF_025460875.1 Microvirga yunnanensis | reverse complement strand
GCTGCCTTCTTCTGCTGAGCCGTTCTTGCTAAATAGCTGTTGATCAAAGATAACTCTCGGCGACAGAGTATTTTAAACACATGTAAAAATTTAGGCGCGCCGCCCCCGGAGGCGAGGATCAGCGCTCCGTCAACCTAGCCCGCCTGGGACCGCCGGTCTGATTCGAGTTTGCCAAGTGTGTTACATCAAACCCTGCAGCAAGGTGGTCTGAAATAGACCATCCCTGCCATACTGGCGTAGTCCGATCCACATGCCGCTAAACCAAGAGCAACCAAGCAAACCCATCAGGCTTTCCAAGCCTGATTTCTGGTCGTGCGAGTTTTACACTGACTACGATTTTACACGTGTAAAATCCGGGTCGAGCAGCTCTCGATTGTGGTTGGTTGGCCCCAACGTCAACGACCTCGGCCGAGTACAAGGCCGCACTGGCATCGCTTAGCCGATGCCAGCGGCTCTCAGTTGAGACATTTTACACGTGTAAAAACTGCAGCGAGGGCCTCACATTCATCGGTTAACCTCAGCGGAGTCGCCTTTAGCTTCTGGTGCCCTGCCCTTTTCAGCGCCACGGATAGTTTTGGGATCCTGATACTTGGCAGGTAGGATGTCGACCGTGCGCGTCAGCTACCGTTCCTTGACTAGATGACCGCCGTGTCTTGTTAGGTCTAGAGCCGCAGACCACAAGACATCGTAGTTTTACCTGTAAATTCGAGGGTGTGAGCTAGAGCCCTTCCCGTTCATACCGCGGGCCGCTGACGACTGTTTGACGTGTAGGCTGCCAGCGCAAAGTGCTCGTGGTTACGCGACATCTAGGCCAGATGGAAGCCCGCCGTGTCACCGCGGTTTCCGCCCCGACGCTTCACGATGTGACCTATCCAGGCTAGCCCATGAAGCTTTTTACACGTGTAAAACGTACCATTGGTGGGCCCGACCCTTTATCAGGTTGATTGCTGGTAACAGAACAAGGGGAGGTGCAAGCTGACTAGTCAGCCATTGATCTAGAAGTAAGCTATTTCCGTCATTACAGCCAGCCACCCGGTTCCGGGCACTGACTTCATGGGCGGGAGCCATCGCGGCCGTGAATGCCGTGGGCGGATATCTACCATCCCGGCTCCCACCAGATCCTCTCCTGCGCCAGACGAGAGGACGGGCAGGGGTTCCGCGACACGATGGCTTTGCCCGCAGCATCAACCCCGTGCACATAATGTCAGACGGCGACACGATCTTTGCCCTGTCCACCGGCAAGGCCCTATCCGACCGAGCTAATGTTCCGGCCATGGGGGCGATCGCCGCAACGGTGATGATCCATACCGAGAGCCTGATCAGGCATCAATTCCCGGCGCCAGAGGCTACTTCCAGGGATGAACAGAGCCTTTGGAGTTCGTCGCAGAAGATGGGCAGGGGACTGAGAGCGCCTCACCCCCTACTATCGCTCTCCTTCCGTCGCCTCGACAACGGTCCACGGCGCGTGAACCCGCTTCAACTCGGGCGCCGCGCGTTAACCATATTTCTTGGCGCGCTACTCCGCGCCTTGCAAGGATGTTGGCAGGGTCAGCCCAGCCCTCCGCGCTTGTTCGAGTTGCTGTTTGACGGACGAGGCATTCCATTTCGTCCCGCCGCGCGGAGTGCGCTCTCGCATGCGTTCGAGTTGCAGAGCAATATCCCGCAGCGACAGATCCGGATCGGCCATGGCTATGCCAGCGATCAGCGTCATGAGCCGGTCGGCAGAGGGGCGGGGAGGGGACCTCTGAAGCAGCGCCGGATCGGCCATGCGCTGCGAGACCAGTTTTCGCACGGCGCGGCGGAGGCGCTCCACCGTCCAGTCCTGGCCCCACCCATTCAGAACCTGAACGACGTCGGCCCAGGGGTGGTCCGGCCGCATCCGCTTCACCGTGGGCATCCACCGATCGGCGGAGGCAATGAGTGGGTCGAGATACCGCTTCTCTCGGGCAAGTGTCAGCCGGCGGATAGTTTCCGGGCGGTATTCGCGAACCCCAGGGTTGCCGAGAACCTTCCCGCGGGCTTTAGCAGCCCGTAGTCCGGCCTTAGTGCGCTCGGAGATCAGCGATCGCTCGAGTTGTGCCACCGCACCGAGAACCTGCAGCGAGAACATGCCCTGGGGTGTCGACGTATCGATCGGATCCTGGAGCGATTTGAAATGGGCTCCCTTCTTTTCCAGCCCTTCGATGACCTCAAGCAGGTGGCTCACCGATCGCGCCAGCCGGTCGAGGCGCACGACCACGAGCACATCCCCGGCCCGGATCTCCTTGAGCAGCTGAGCGAGAACCGGACGGGCCCGGGACGCACCTGAACCCAGCTCCTGATAGATCACCACGCAGCCAGCCGCCTTGAGCTCGATGATCTGAGCGTCCGTCATCTGCTCCTCGGTCGACACGCGGGCGTAGCCGATCAGGCGCCGTTTCGGGGCAGGGGAGGGGGCCATCAGAGTCGCTAATCTCGGTTCTCGAGCTCACCATAAGGATGGCGGCGCTCGGAGCTTATACCGCCGCCAACAGGTTCGAGGTTGACCATGAGGGCCAGCCAGTTCCGGCGAAATCACGGTCATGGCTCCACAGATCGGCATCCAAGGTCCAGGCCAACGCCAGAAGATGAGCATCAGTGACGCTGCCGTTGCGGAATGCCGGAGCGTTCTTGAGAGCTGTCTCGGCCATCGCCCTGTCCTTATCGGCCACATCCTCTCGGGCGATGATGGTCAGCAGATCCAGCAGGCTTTCCAAAACCGAGAGATCGTTTGGCCTGATATGCTCTACCACTCTGTACGCCTCGTCAAAGGCTTCCTCACTGGTGATCAGGCTACGCCGCCCTGAAATGAGGTCCAGGTGTGTGCCTGTCATTGACCCCAGGACCGCGGCCACGAAAATATTGGCGTCGACCACCAAGGCCGCTGGGACGCCGCGCGGTCGGCTCAAGGACCGAACTCGCGATCAAGAGCGGCCTGCTCGTCAGGAGAGCGCTGGGACTGTGCCTGTGCCAGCGTCTGACGAAACCGTGCTCGAGCTGCCTCAGAAGGGGGGCGCAGGGGGACGAGCAGAGCGACGGTCCGCCCGTCGCTCTGAACCGGAACAGCTCCTGGCAACTGCTCGATTGAGGCAGCGGACAGTTTCTGGAGCTCTCTCATCGTAATCGCCTGGGCCATGTTATGTATGTAAACCCATAGGGCGCGATTTTCAAGGAGCTTGGCAACCATTTGTACAATTAAAGGATATGCATACTAACGATCGTTTGAAGACGATCGGTGAGGGATTTGGTTTACCACCCGAAGAGGACAGGACTTCCCTCAGCCCTGCTAAAATGGCTTAAAACAAGGACTTCTGAGATCCTTCAGCCGCCCAGGGATCTTCATAAGCGCCTATGATGAGGCTTCAGGTAGAGTGGCTCGCGATGCAGCCGGGCAGAAAAGCTCGAAACTGTCTATCAGACCGTAGCCAGTTGCGGTTTAGCTTCCACCGCTCCCGTCAGCTCGTTTTACATCAACGAGTTAGCAGCTATGCGGAAGCTTAGCTTTTGGTGGGGGCGGGATCGTAAACCTCAAGTCGGAAGAGCCTCGCCCGCAAAAACCTCGCAGCGCCTCTGTCGGCATCAGAGTAGGGGCAGGGGACTGTCGACTGCCCGAATCGGCATCCACGGCAGGAGGGGAGGGCAGGTCAGAGGTGAAGAGCGGACCTCGTCACAGCCGCGCTTAAACGGCTGAGTTTGGCCCGGACATTTCATCCTCGTTAGGGTGGCGCTTTGGAACAACGGCAAAGGTCGCAGGTTGGGAGGGTTTGGTCCTCCTGTTCCTGTGACATGCCAACGAGCCAGCTCTCAAAGACCGATCTTAACCGCACGCTTGATCGGCTTCGCCAGCATGAGACTATCCTGGTTGAGTTCGCCCGTGTCTCGGCCGAGATCACCGATCTCCAGCGCCTGCTCGACCTCGCCTGCCAGCATGCCGCCCGGGCCACGGGCGTCGACCACGCCAAGGTCATGCAGTACCGCAGCGACAAGGGCGATCTGCTCATGGTTGCGGGGAAGGGATGGAAGCCTGGCACCATCGGGCACGCACGGCTTGGCGCTGATATGTTCTCGCCTCCAGGACGCGCCTATCAGACCCGCGAGGCCATCTGCCTCGGGGTCATCCAGGATGATCCGGATTTCCCGCTACTCCTCGCTCCTGAGGGACCACGGCATCGTCTCGCTCCTCAATGCCCCGATCGCCATTGACGGCGTGGTCTGGGGCGTGATGGAGGTCGATTCCACCAGGCCCGAGGCCTTCGACGAGGACGATCAGCGCTTCCTGGTCGCCTTCTCGCTTATCCTGGCCTTGGCGGTCCGGCACCGGCAGGGGCAGAGCGAGCGCGAGAGCAAGGCCGAGGAGATGGGCCGGCGGCTGGCCCAGGCCGAGACCTACATGCAGGAGCAGAACCATCGGGTCCGCAACTACTTCCAGATGATCCTCTCGATCCTGGGCAGCCGCAGCCGTCGGGCCGCCAGTGGGCAGGCCCGCACCGAACTCGAGGAGGTGATGGAGCGGGTGACCGCTATCGGCCTGGCCCATGACCTGCTCACGGTGGAAAGCGGCCAGAGCGTGCTCGATGCCGCCACCTACCTCGATGCGCTCTGCCTCGGCATCGAGCGCAGCATGGCCGATGAGGTGCGGATCGAGCGGGATCTCGAACCGGTCCAGCTCCGGCCGGACCGGGCGGTGCCGCTCGGGCTGATCCTGAACGAGCTGGTGATGAACTGCATCAAGTACGCCGTGAAGGAGCGGCCGGACGCGTTCATTAAGGTCCGGTTCCGCTCCGACCTTGGCACGGCGGAAGCCATGCTGAGCGTGCAGGACAACGGCCCGGGCATGGGCGAGCAGCGGCTGGGCAGCTTAGGATTGCGGCTCGTGCGCTCGCTGGCAGGCCAACTTAGCGGACGGATCACCGTCGACAGCTCCTCTGCTGGGACCCTCGTGACGCTGATCTTCCCGATGATCGAATGATGGGGCCGTCGCGAAACAGCGCCTGCCCAAGGCACAGAGGCCCAGATCATGTCGGCACGCTCCTGTTTGCTGGATCAGAAGCCTGAAAGACTGCAGTGGATTGGCAAATCCCACCATGGCTTGCGGCGACCAGGGGAGAGGATGCCGCCCCTTCGGAAATTCCTCATCAGGCCGTGAACAACGGCAGCCGCCAATGGTTAGGGATGCTCCTCGGTCAACAAGAGGTGTGCGGGCCGTGTATGTTCCCCGATTTGAGCGAGCGGCCGATTACCGCCGGCAGGCCGAGCACGCCCGAGGCATGGCCAACTGGATCTCGCTGGACAATGCCAAGCAGCAACTGCTCGCGGTCGCCCGGCATTTGGAGGCCATGGCGGAGATCGAGGAGCGGGAAGCGCGCAAGACAACGTCCATTCAGAATCCGCGACCGGAGCGCTAGTCGCTGCCGGCATCGCTAGGCTTCATCGCCTGACCAAGCCGCCAAGCATCCCCTGCTGGCATAATGATCGGGCGCACGGCTCGATCGGGCAAGCTTCGACGCGGATCGTAAGCCCCGTTTGCGTTGGGGCCAAGCGGCATGCCAGCGAGGCTCTCCGAGGGCCGTATTTGCCGCACGCCATTCCTGAAACCCTGACCTCGCGCCGCGAGTTCGGTTGCATCAACGGACACAACCGCCGATGAACGGCGATGGAGAGAAGCCTATGGGGGCCAATGAGAGCCGGCGGCCGAGCCGCGGGGCGAACCCGCGCACACCGCACCTCCCACGGTACATCATCGAGCACATTGGACAGGTGCTGCGAAATCGCTTCCGCGAGGACCTGCTCATTCCCGTGCCGGGCGAGATGCTCGATCCGCTGGAGAGGATGAGACTCACGCAGGGTTTGGTTCCGGCACGTCTGCGACCTGAACCCGAGGTCAGCAAGCGTCACCGATCCGGACCTTCCTCAGCGTCCGTGAATTTCATTGCCTGACCCTCAGCCGACCTTAACCAGCCCGTCCGGCGTCTCATTAACGGGGACTTTCCGGCCCCAACTCACGTTATCAGGGAAGCAGCGAGTCCAGCTTTGCCTCCAGAGGTTGAGACGTGGCGCTCAAGGATTTGCAGAACCTGATGTGGAACGGGGCACTCCTCTCCGGCGGGGTATCCATCGTCGCCCGTGTCCATGCGCATCAGGCGTGGAAGAGGTTCGAAGCAGCCTTGGCGGGTGCCCGCGCCACCGGTACCGGCGACAGGCTCTACCAGCGGGACTGGGATTTCAGGTACTGGCACAGGATCGGGCTATCGGCGGCCGGGTTCTCCATCCTCTGCTCCATCCTGTGGCTATTTTCCAGGCTACTCTACCTGTGATCCGCCCCATGCAATCGGAAAGGCAGGCGCAGGATCCGGATCCTGCACGGGGCTGCGCCCTCCCGGTCCTCGTTGGTTGCCCCAGTCAGATCGTGATCCGGGAACCCACCTCGACCGCCCGGTCCTCTGGGATGCAGAACTGGTCCGAGATGTCGCTCGCCGAGCGCGCCATCGGAATAAAGATGTAGTCCTGCCACAGCGGCAGTCCCGCGTGCGCCGACGCTTGCAATGCCCGCCGCGACAGGAAGAACGACGAATTGTCGAGATCAAACCCCGCCGCCCGGAGCGCCTTCGGGAGATTGGGGCTCTCCATGAAACCGAACCGCACCGTCACCCGCGAGAACCGGTCCGAGAGCTTCTCCATGGTGACGCGGCCCTCGTCCGGACGGCGCGGGATCTCCTCGGTGACAACCGTCAGGATGACGTTGTGCTCATGCAGCACCTTGTTGTGCTTCATGTTGTGCAGCAGGGCCGCGGGCACATCCTGAGCGTTGCCGGTCGGGAAAATGGCCGTGCCGGGCACCCGCGGCACCGAGCTGCTCTCGGCCATGCGCATGAACTCGGCGAGCGGCGGGCGCCCCCGGTGCGAGATCTCGGCCAGCAGGCGCGTGCCCTTGCGCCAGGTGCGCATCAGGATGAACAGCCCCGTGCCGACCAGCAGCGGGAACCAGCCACCGTGCGGGATCTTGAGGGCGTTGGCGCCCAGGAAGACGAGCTCGATGGCCAGGAACGGCGCGATTACCAAAGCGGCCACGGCCGGTGACCAGCGCCAGAACTTCCAGGCCACGATGAACAGCAGGCACGAGGTGATGACCATGTCGCCGGTGACGGCCAAGCCGTAAGCGGCTGCGAGGGCGCTCGACGACTCGAACAGGACGACGATCAGGATGACGGCAAACAGCAGGAGCCAGTTGATGGTCGGGATATAGATCTGGCCCTTCTCGGTCTCGGATGTGCGCATCACCCGGAAGCGCGGCAGCACACCCAGGTGCATCGCCTGCTCCGAGATCGAGAACGCGCCCGTGATGACCGCCTGGCTGGCGATGATCGTGGCCACCGTGGCAAGGATCACCATCGGCAGCAGTGCCCAGGACGGGTAGAGCAGGAAGAACGGGTTCTCAAGTCCCTCAGGATGGGCCAGCAGCATGGCGCCCTGGCCGAGGTAGTTGAGGGCGAGCGCCGGCAGGACCAGGCCAAGCCAGGCGGTGCGGATCGGCGCACGGCCGAAATGGCCCATGTCGGCATAGAGGGCCTCGGCCCCGGTGACCGACAGGAACACTGCGCCGAGTGCAAGCAACCCGGCCGTGCCGTGATGGAGCAGGAAGCTGAGGCCGTGCACCGGATTGATGGCGGCGAGGATGCTCAGGTCATCCCGGATGTGCATCAGGCCGCCCACGGCCATGACCAGGAACCAGAACGCGGTGATCGGGCCAAACCAGGCGGCCACGCTCGCCGTGCCGAACCGCTGCACGGCGAAGAGTGTGATCAGGATCACGAGGCTGAGCGGCACCACGTAGGGCTCGAAAGCCGGCGTCACCAACTTGAGGCCTTCGACGGCCGAGAGCACGGAGATGGCGGGCGTGATGATGACGTCGCCGTAGAACAGGGAGGCGCCGACCATGCCAAGGACGATGGTGATCCCGGTGCTGTGCCCGAGAGCGCGTTGGGCCAGGGTCACGAGCGAGAGGGTGCCGCCCTCACCGTTGTTGTCGGCCCGCAGCACGATGACCACGTACTTGACCGTCACGATGATGATCAGCGCCCACAGGATCAGGGAGACCACGCCCAGCACCATGTCACGAGTGAGAGCGCCCGAGCCGGCATGGCCGGTGGCGGCAGCGAGGCTCTCCTTGAGGGCGTAGAGCGGGCTGGTGCCGATGTCGCCATACACCACCCCGATGGTGCCAAGCGTCAGGGCCCAGAAGGAGGTCGGGACTGCGTGCCCATGCTCAACAGGACCGACATCCACCCGTTCACTGATCCCTGTGGCAGCCATGAACCGTCGCACCTTTCCGAAGGGGGTGATAATCCCCACGGCTCAACGTAGCTGCATGGTGGAGGGTTTCACCTCCTCAAAGCGGCCGGTCACGCTACAGGCTCGGTTGGGTTCGGTGAAACCGTGTGATAATGGCCTGCGAATGGCGGAGGTCATGGACGCAATGGTTGCCTTTGATCCCCGGTCGTCTCGCACGGCGCAACCTGTTCCCAAAGTGTCGCGTCCTGGCTCATGGGCGCTCCCCCGAAGCCGCAAGACCGGGTTCGATCTGGCCTGGCCCTATCTCTGGTCCGCCGCGGCCGTGGGCCTTGCCGCTGGCGTTGGTCTTGCCTTGACGTCCCTGGTCCGCCTTCCCAACATCTCGATGGTGTTCCTCTTGGCGGTCCTGTTCTCCGCCGCCCGATTCGGCATCTGGCCAGCCCTGGTCTCGTCAGGGCTGTCGTTCCTGGCCTATAACTTCTTCTTCATCGAGCCGCTGCATACCTTCGCGGTCACCCAGCCTCACGAACTGCTCTCCCTCTTCGTGCTTCTGGCCGCCGCGATCCTGACCTCGACCATTGCCGGCCGTGCCAGGGACCAGGCGCAGCTGGCGGCCGAACGCGAGGTCGCTTCGCAGCGCCTGTACCGGTTCGCCCGGCGTCTCTCGGCGCTCGCCGATCCGCAGTCCGTTATCGATCATGCCGTGATCCAAGCCCATGGCGACCTGCGTCGCCCGTGCGTGATCCTGCTCCCGGAACAGGGCAGGCTCGCGATGTCGGCGGCCTGGCCCCCCGAGGACCATCTCAACCCGGAGGTGTTGGCGGCCGCCGACCTCGCTCTCATGCAAGGGGAGCCCGTTGGCGCAGGGACCGCACTCTGCCCGACCGTGCCGTGGCTTTTCCTGCCCCTCCGCACCCCCGAGGGAGCCACCGGCGTCATTGGGATCGCTTTGCCCGATGATGCCCCGGTCGATCCGGAGGCGCGGGTGATGTTTGAGACGGTGGCGGAGCTGACCGCGACGGCGCTGGAGAGGGCCAGGCTCGGCCAGGAGATCTCCGCCGCACGGACGGCCGCCGAGGCCGAGCGGATCCGCAACACGCTGCTGGCCTCGATCAGCCACGACTTCCGCACGCCGCTGGCGTCCATCTTGGGGGCCGCGACCAGCCTGATCGAATATGGCGCCCGCCTGCCGGAGCCGGCCCGGCGTGACCTACTGGTCCAGGTGAAGGATGAGGCCGAACATCTCGACGGCATGGTCCGCAACCTCCTGGCCATGACGCGGCTGGAGGCGGGGGCGCTTGAGCTCAATCGCGACTGGGTCGACCTGCAGGAGCTGTTCGACCGGGCCGTGGCCGTGGCCAAGCGACGGGGCGCCTCCGAGACCTTTGACGTCGCGGTCGAGGAAGGGCTTCCGTTTGTTTTCGCCGATCCCAACCTGCTGGATCAGGTTCTGGCGAACGTGGTGGGCAATGCGATCCAGCATGCCGGCTCGGGTGATCGGATCACGCTTCAAGCCAGGCGCGACGGGGAGATGGTCGTGCTTTCCGTAACCGACAACGGACCTGGGATTGCCCGGGAGGTGCTGCCCCGCATCTTCGAGAAGTTCGCGCGGGCACCGCGGCCAAGCGGCGATGCCGGAGAGGGGACGGGTCTCGGTCTCGCCATCGTCAAGGGGATCGTGGAAGCTCACCACGGCACAGTCGCGGCCATCAGCCCGGTTTCCCAGGTACAGGGAACCCGGATCGAGATCCGGTTGCCGCTCCCACAGGGGAATTCATGACCCATCCAGCCCGAGTCCTCGTTGTCGACGACGAGCCGGCCATCCACCGCTTTCTCACGCCGGCCCTCCTCGCGAATGACTATGAGGTGCTCAAGGCGGAGAACGGAAGCGACGCCCTTCGGCAGATCGCGGCGGACGCACCGGACATCGTCATTCTCGACCTCGGCCTGCCGGATATAGACGGCAAGGACGTGATCGCCCGTGTGCGCGAGTGGTCCAACGTGCCGATCATCATTCTCTCGGCCCGCGACCGGGAGGCCGAGAAGATTGCCGCCCTCGACCGCGGCGCGGACGACTTCGTCAACAAGCCTTTCGGAGTGGGCGAGCTGATGGCCCGCCTGCGGGCGGCTTTGCGTCATCGCATGCAACGCAACGGAGAGACGCCGGTCGTGAGGGTCGGTGGCTTGGAGATCGACGTTCCACGGCGGCGTGTGACGTGGCAGGGCAGCGAGGTGAGTCTCAGCCCAAGGGAATTCGACCTCCTCGCGTTCCTGGCGCGGCATGCGGGCAAGGTGGTGACCCATCGCCAGATCCTGACCGCTGTCTGGGGACCGGCCCATGAACACGATACCCAGTACCTGCGGGTGTATGTCGGCCAGCTCCGGCAGAAGATCGAGCCCAATCCATCTGATCCCAGCTTCATCCTGACCGAGCCCGGCATCGGCTATCGCCTGAGCGATGTGCCCTAAGGGCAGTGGGCCAAGCGTCTTTATACTGTCTTTATATCGCGTCCCTCACTTCCACATCGAATTTTTATGCGGACCGGATCATGTCTGCTCGAAAGGTCAGGACTGGCCGGTCGGCTCCGCAGGGACTGATCGGCTGAAGCCGTTCCTGACCCGTATGGGACAGCCGGCATGTGGCTTCAGCGCAATCAGGAACGCGATCTCCGTTCCCTCCTGTCGAGGATTGAAGCGGCCTCGGAGCCGACAAGCGCGCTTGTGGGGGAGCTTCTCCACCGCGCATGTCCTCGCCTGCAGGGAACCCCCAGGCCTAACGAACTCGTGCAGCGGCTGGTCGAGGCAGAGGCCTGGGTTGACCTCGGGTTCTGGCTGATCGGCTGGGAACTGCCGGATTGGGTGATCCACCGCCTGTCCTGCGATGACCAGCGCTGGAACTGCGCGATCTGCGTCCGCGGCCTGGCGATCAACTGGATCGAGGATGTGGCCGAGTTCCAGCACGACCACCCGGCGCTCGCGATCTTCGGCGCCCTGGTGCTGGCCCAGCTCCGAAAGGTTCAAGGCCCCACGCCCAGCAATGTCACCCCGTTCAGGCGGACGGCAGCCCGTCACGTGAGCCGTGATGCAGAGAGATAACATGACAGCAACAGTATCACCACAGCAGGATTCCGCTGAGACGGCCACCCAACCTGCGACCTCGCACGGGTCCGGCTTCTGGCCCCTGACGCTCGGCACGCTCGGGGTCGTCTACGGCGACATCGGCACGAGTCCGTTGTACGCTCTCAAGGAGTCGCTCTCGGCCGCGGCTGCGGGCGGCGTTGTCACCCGCGAGATGGTGTTCGGGATCGTGTCGCTGATCCTGTGGGCGCTGATCGTCATCGTCACGATCAAGTACGTGCTGTTCATCCTGCGGGCCGACAACAACGGCGAAGGCGGCACGCTGACCCTCATGGCTCTGGCCCAGAAGTCCATGGGCCACAACGTGTTCATGATCACTCTGCTCGGCATGATCGGGGCGGCCCTGTTCTATGGCGACGCCATCATCACGCCCGCCATCTCGGTGCTCTCCGCCGTCGAAGGCCTGAAGGTCGCAAGCCCGGCCTTCGAGCATTACATCCTGCCGCTCAGTCTTGTGATCCTGATTGGGCTGTTCGCGGTCCAGAGCCACGGCACCGCCCGGGTCGCGGCTTGGTTTGGGCCAATCACGGCGGTGTGGTTCGTGCTCATGGCGCTCGGCGGGCTGGTTCACATCGCCGACGACCCAAGCATCTTGGCCGCGATCAGTCCGACCTATGGCATCGTTTTCCTTGCTACGCACGGTACGGCCGGCCTGTTTGCGCTCGGCGCTGTGTTCCTGGCGGTCACCGGGGCCGAGGCGCTGTATGCCGACATGGGACACTTCGGCCGGCGTCCGATCCAGACCGCCTGGCTGGGGCTGGTGCTGCCGTGTCTCGCCCTCAACTACATCGGCCAGGGCGCACTGCTTCTCGACGACCCGGCCAAAATCGAGAACCCCTTCTTCCTGCTCTACCCGGACTGGGCGCTGCTCCCGATGGTCGGCATGGCGGCGGTTGCCACCATCATCGCGAGCCAGGCGGTCATCACCGGCGCGTTCTCCATCACCCAGCAGGCAATCCAGTTGGGGCTCCTGCCACGGATGGAGATCCGCTGGACGTCCGAGACCGAGAAGGGCCAGATCTACGTACCGAAGATCAACTTCCTGCTGCTGCTCGCAGTTCTGTTCCTGGTCATCATGTTCAAGAGTTCGAGCGCCCTGTCCCATGCCTATGGGCTGGCGGTCACCGGCACGATGGTCGTGACCGCCATCATGGCCTTCTTCGTGGTCTGGCGGTGCTGGAACTGGCCGCTTTGGGCTTCTGTTGGCGTGATTGCGCCCTTCCTGCTCATCGACACGATCTTCCTGGCGGCGAACGCCCTCAAGATCCCGCAAGGCGGCTGGATGCCACTGCTGGTCGGGGCGCTGCTGGTTCTCCTCATGATGACCTGGAGGACCGGCACCCGCATCCTGTTCGACAAGACCCGGAAAGTGGACGTGCCGCTGCTTGAGCTCATCACCATGCTGCAGAAGAGCCAGCCGCACCGCGTGAAGGGCACGGCGGTGTTCATGACGAGCGATCCGGATACTGCGCCGGCAGCGCTGCTGCATAACCTCAAGCACAACAAGATCCTGCACGAGCAGAACGTCGTGCTGACGATCAAGACTGCGGATGCTCCGCGCGTCCGGGACGAGGAGCGGGTCCGGATCGAACCGCTGGGTGACTCGTTCTGGCGTGCGACCATGACCTATGGCTACATGGAGCCGCCGAACATCCCGCATGGTCTGGCCCTCCTGCGCAAGCAGGGCTTCAAGTTCGACATTATGGCGACGTCGTTCTTCGTCTCGCGGCGCTCGATCCGGCCGTCCGTGCATGGCGGTATGCCATTCTGGCAGGATAAGCTGTTCATCACCCTGGCCAAGTCAGCCAGCAACGCGACGGACTTCTTCCAGATCCCGACCGGGCGAGTCGTCGAGGTCGGCACCCAGGTGACAGTCTGAACCGGCTCCTGTGTCGTGGCTGTTAAGGGCATCCGCAATTTCTCGTAATGGCACATTTGCGAAGTAGATCGAATGTCGGCTGTGGAAGGGGACAGCAGACCTCCCTGAGGCGATCACAATTTCCCTAGATGACCCAAGAAACCCCTAGGTTGTCCCCTACGAGAGTGCAATCTCCAGGCACCCCGCTCGCTGATTTACATGACAGGGTTCGCGCGGATGTATTTGCGGCGGCGCTATGGCTCAGGCAGCTTCCCATGCTCGGCGACCGGCACGGTCAATATGGACTTTTTCGTCAATATGACCTATATAAAACTTAAGTTTGATAGCTGGTTAGCGATGGCAAAAGTCGATCCGATTCGCCGGGCCGAAATCGGGCGTGAAAAGCGCGCTCGTACTCGTGCTCAACTCGTCGCCGCTGCCACTTCGCTTTATGCGAAGCAGGCAGTAGATTCCGTCACCGTCGACGATCTGGTCCGGGAGGCGGGGGTCGCGAAGGGCACTTTCTATGTCCATTTCACGGGACTCGACGCACTAAACGCAGCCGTCGCGGAGGAATTGGTCAGGTCTTTAGACGAACTACTACAACCGATCAGGCTCTCGCTCAACGAGCCTGCGCTCCGTATCGCATTCGGATGCAGCGCCTTCATCGACAAGGCTCTCGACGATGCTCCATGGGCGAGGTTTGCCTCACGGTTCTTGATGACAGCTCCCATGGGAGGGGAGATCGTCCGCCGCCATCTCCTCGAGGACCTCCAGCAGCTCTCAAAGGGCTTGCCACAAGGCGAAGTTTCTCCCCAACTCAATCTAGAGATCGTGGTCGGGATTATTCTCCAGTTGATGCGTGCCCTTGGCTCGGGCAGGCTGTCATCCCAGGATCGCAACCCAGCTATCAGCGCGATCCTGCGGGCAATCGGCCTTGATGCTCGGCGAGCGGGCGCCATTCTCACGCGTTTGCCGCCCCTTCAAAAAGATGGAGCCCAGGCTGTACCGCGGCGTTCAAAGTCACAGCCAAAGCGCATGCGTGACAGCACTGTCTGAGTCTCGCGAATCGTGGGGCCTTCGGGTTGCTCCAAACGATGCAATTCTCAACGGAGAAAGCATCAAACCCAACAGCGGACGGCGCTTTTGGGCCCGGCGCTCTGGCGGAACCCCAATGCTCTCAGCCCACGATCTCAGTAATCTGTTCGCCGAGATCGAGTGCACCGTCGCGGCTCCAAATCCGTGCATTGATCCGGTCACCGGGTTTCAGATAGTTGGGCCGACGCCCCTGCGACTTGAGAAACAGCTTCCAGAACCGGCGCTCGGGAAGCAGTTGCATCACGCGGCGTAAGGGCGGCGGCGGGACGCGAAGTGCACAGCCGCTCGGCGTACCCGTCAGGAGGACATCCCCGGGAGCGATGTTGGCGAAAGTAGACAATTCGGAAATCGTCTCGGCAGGCTTGAACACGAGAGCGGAGGTGTTGTCGTGTTGCCGCACCGTTCCGTTCACTGAGAGCTGGAGTTCCAGATCGTCGATCTTGGCGAACTCTTCCCGGTCCAGAACGGTAAGCCAGGGGCCAATCGGACAAAAGCCGCGATAGCTCTTTCCCTTGAAGAATTGTGTCTGTGGCAATTGGATATCGCGTGCGCTGAGATCATTCGCGATCGTAACAGCGAAGACGTAGTCGGCCAGCATGTCAGGGGTGACAGTCACGGCGGAGCAAATCGGCCGGCGAAAAACCAGGGCAAGTTCGACCTCGTAGTCCAGCAGCTTCACATGAGGCGGTCGCGCGACCGCCACACGTGCCGAACCGATCGAAGCGTCGGACTTCGTGAAGAACATGTTGAACAGCTTGGCATCCGGATTCATTCCGGATTCAATCATATGTTGTCGGTAATTCGCGCCCTGGCAGTAGATCCGGCATGGGGTGGTGATCGGCGACAGGATCTCGACGTCCTCAATCCCAACACTCGGCGTCCGCCCGCGCGCCTGGCGCCAATCAGCTTCCCCTCGTTCGATCAAGGCCGCGGTGGTCAGATAATCGTCGGAGAGCGGTGTGATCCACCCTTCTGACGCCACTCCCCACCACGGTTTGCCCTGCTTCTCGAAGCGCACGAGATTGGTTGCCATCTTTTCCTCCCTTGACTGCCTGCTCGAAACCCACGCCGCCGATCGCTCATGCTCGCGACCGACCGACTGCGACACGCATTGCCCTAGGCTTTGAACCCGTATTGACTATTTAGTCGTTATGACTCTAACGTTCAAGAATCTGTTGGCGACGAACACGCCAACGGGAGGAAACACAGATGACAACGAAACCTATCGGCCAACCGACTTCTTTGGCCGAGCTCGATATAGCCGTCATCGGAGCAGGCCCCGTCGGGCTGATGATGGCAAACCTGCTTGGCCTTTCCGGCGTGGAGGTTGCCGTTCTCGAAGGCAGCGAGGGTGTTCGAGGCATGCCGCGGGCCATTGCCTATGATGCCGAGACGTTGCGGTTGTTCGGAATGGTCGGTCCTCTTGGCGAGATCGCACCTGAACTGGTCCAAGGTCCGCGCGTGCGTCACGTCAATGCCCGCGGCCGCACCTTGATGGAAATGGATTTTCCCGCCTGCGGGCCCTACGGACACTCTCCTCTAGGCACCTTCTACCAGCCACAGTTTGAGAACGTCCTGCTCCACGGGGTGTCGCGGTTTTCCAACGTCAGAACGTTGTTCGGACACATGGTGACCGGCCTGCAGCAATGTAGCGATCATGCGGTCCTGACAGTGTCAACGCCTGAGGGGGTACGCACCCTTCAGGCGAAGTTCATCGTCGCGTGCGACGGCGGCACCAGTCGGGTTCGCGACATGCTTAGCTCTACGCTCGTCGGGTCGACCTTCGCACAGCAATGGCTCGTTGTGGATGCGATCGTCAATGGCCACGATGTCAGGCAGGTCAGCTTCCACTGTGACCCGCGGCGCCCACGTGTCGAAATGCCGGCTGTTGGGGATCGCGTCCGCTGGGAATTCATGCGTCTTCCTGGCGAGCGCCAGGACGAGTTGTTGGCGGAGGACAGGATTCATTCGCTCATCGCCGACAATTTCGGAGGCGGTTCAATCCGAATCGAGCGGAAGGCGGTCTACACATTTCACGCCCGCGTCGCGGATCGCTGGCGCAATGGTCGCGGGTTCCTCGCCGGCGACGCCGCTCATCTGATGCCGCCCTTCGCGGGCCAGGGCATGAACAGCGGATTGAAGGATGCGGTCAATCTCGCCTGGAAGATAGCCTATGTCATCAAGGGGCTCGCACCGGCCGCTCTCCTCGACACCTACGAGGCCGAACGAGCTCCCGTGGTGCGCAGATTGGTCAACGTCTCCCGGCGTCTCGGCTTTGTCATCATGCCGACAAACCGTGGTGTCGCTTTGGCGCGGGACTGCATCTTCGCCTGTCTCAACATGTCGCGCCGTTTTCGCGCCTTCATCCGTCGTGGCGGTGTGCTGCCGCCCCCTGCTATCGGCCGCAGCACGCTGACCGCCGGAGGCCGGGATCCGTTGATCGGCCAGATGATTCCGCAACCCCATGTGCGATCACCGCAGGGGACGGCGCCGCTGGACACGTTTCAGGCCTGCCATCAATGGCTGGCCCTCGGGATCGGGATCGACCCAACGACAATGTTGTCCCCGCGCGATCTCGCCATCCTGAAAGCCCTTGGCACGGGCTTCGTCTGCCTCAATGGCAACGACGAGGGCATCTCGGCAATGGCGCTGCAATGCGACGACCCTGCCTTTGCGGCCTGGGTGAAGCGTCATGCCGTCCGCGCGGTTCTCGTCCGACCCGACCGCTTCATCGCCGCGCGGATCGATCCGCAGGGCCGAGATGTGACCGTCCTCAACATGTTCGCCGCGAGCAGCCCCGAGGCTGCTCCCCGCATTGCAGCCTAGCCCGGAAGGAATTGCCGATGTCGCTCCAAACCGCCGCCACGCATGGCCCTGGCAGCGTCGAGTTGCCGCGTAGCCCTTCTCCGCTGGTGAAAGCACACGAACTTCTGTTTGCCCATTTTGAACGTCCCGACCTCAAGAAGGCCGAGGCCTATCTGTGCGATTTTGGGCTGGTCCGCGCTGAGAGGAGGGTCAACGAGCTGTTCATGCGGGGCGCCGGGCCGCGGCCTTATATCTACCGGGTGACACGCGGGCCTCGGGCCCGCTTTCTCGGTCTCGGCCTTTCAGTTCCGGAGGCGGAGGATCTCGAAACGCTGGCCAGAGCTTTCGGCAGCCGCGTGGAGCGGGCCGACGGACCAGGCGACGGGTGTGTCGTGCGCCTTCGTGATCCCCAGGGCGTTGCAGTGGACGTTCTGCATGGGATGACGCCGAGTCTGCCTTTGCCGGTCCGGCCGCCCATCCAGCACAATGCCCCAAGTCATATCATTCGCGTCAACGACACCCAGCGCCCGAAATTCGAGCCGCCGCAGGTCACCAAGCTCGGGCACCTCGTCTTGGAAACGCCAGACTTCGATCAAAGCGCGCGCTGGTACATAGACACATTCGGCTTCATCCCATCCGATGTGATGTGCCTGCCCGACGGCACGCCGATCGGCTCCTTCATGCGCTTGGACCGCGGCGCCGAACCCACGGACCATCACACCCTGTTTGTGTCCATGGGCCTGGAGTCGAAGGTCGATCACGTGGCTTTCGAGGTCATCGATCTTGATGCGGTGGAGATGGGCCAGCAGGTGATGATGGCGAGCCGCTATCGGCATGCCTGGGGTGTCGGCCGCCATCTTCTCGGGAGCCAGATCTTCGACTATTGGCGCGACCCATGGGGCCAGAAGCACGAGCATTACGCGGATGGCGACCTGTTCGATGCCGACCAGCCGCCTGGATACCACCGGATGGATCGAGAGGGGCTCTACCAGTGGGGCCCTGATCTGCCGGATGACTTCATCGATGCCCGGCTAACCCCACGGCGTCTGTGGAGCCTACTCAAGATCGCGGTCAACGACAGGGCACGTTTCAAACGGATGCTTGCCTTGAAGGACAGCGTATCCAGACCCAGCCGTAGATGGCAGCGTTGATGGTGTCAGCCGCCGCGATCTCGTCCGCTGTTTCTTCATTGTCCCACAGGTAAAGTGACCGATGCCGATCCGAAGCATTGCCGACATCGAAGCTATTGAGGCTCTGCCGCTCGCAGGTCGCGGCTTGCCCTCGACAACTTATGAGGCGCTTGCCGTCGCCGCCAAACGCACGCCCGACGCCAAGGCGCTGTCCTTCTTTCTCACATCCGACACCTACGATCAGGTATTCACGTGGTCCTATGCCGAACTGCTGGCCGACGTGACCCGGGCTGCGAATGCGTTTCACGCATTTGGTGTCAGTGCGGACCATCCGGTCGCCTTCGTCCTACCAAACCTGCCGGAAACCCACTTCACAATCTGGGGTGGCGAAGCGGCCGGGGTCGTGTTCGCCATCAATCATCTACTGGAGCCGAGCCAGATTGCGGGACTCCTGCGTGCTGCACGCGTGCGGGTTCTGGTGACCTTGGGGCCTGCACCCGGTACCGATCTATGGACGAAGCTCGCGCCGCATGTGCTGACGTTGCCTGACCTCCGGGTCGTGGCTTGGATCGACCTGTCGACATACACACGTGGTGCGGTGGCTGCGTCCCGAGACGAGGAGTCGGGCCTAGCTGATTTTGACTTTGAAATCGTTGATTTCCGCCGGGTTCTGCAGGAACAGCCGTCGGATCGCCTCATCGCACCGCAGCTGATCGCGCCATCCTCGACGTCGTCATACGTCTGCACCGGTGGCACGACAGGTCTGCCTAAGATTGCGGTCCGCACGCACGGCAACGAAGTCTTTGATGCCTGGGCCACGGCTCAGATCCTTGGTCCTCGGGCCGCGCCGCGCACCTTTTTTTGTGGGTTGCCACTGTTCCATTCCAACGCCCAGATCGTCACCGGACTGTTGCCGTGGATGCAGGGCGATCACGTCGTGCTAGGCACGCCCGAGGGTTATCGGGGCAAGGGGGTCATGGCCCGGTTCTGGGAAATCGTTTCACACTTCCGCGTCTCAATGTTCTCTGGAGTGCCGACGATATATGCATCGTTGCTCGATCTGCCGATCAGGGACAACGACGTCTCGTGCCTCGAATTGGCGCTCTGTGGCGCAGCACCGATGCCAGCCAAGCTGATCGAGAGCTTCGAAGCCAAGACCGGGATCAAAATCCTGGAGGGCTATGGGCTGACCGAAGGCACCTGTGTCTCATCCGTCAATTTGCCGGAGGGCGAGCGGCGCCCCGGATCGATTGGAATGCGCATTCCATATCAACAGATGCGGACTGTCATCCTCGATGACGCGGGACGATTTCTGCGCATGGCCGAAGTGCACGAGACCGGAACGCTTGCGATCAGAGGCCCGAACGTTTTCTCCGGCTATTTGGATACCCGGCACAATGACGACGTGTGGATCGACATCGAAGGGGAGCCTTGGCTCAATACCGGCGACCTTAGTCGAGAGGATGAAGAGGGACGCTTCTGGCTCTCAGGCCGGCGCAAGGAACTCATCATCAGAGGCGGGCACAATATCGATCCGAAGCTGATCGAGGACGCCCTGCTCAGGCATCCAGCTGTGGCGTTGGCTGCTGCAATCGGAAGCCCCGATGCCCACGCGGGCGAGGTGCCGGTGGCCTATGTCCAGACGCAGCCCGGCGCGATCGTCACGGCCCAAGAGCTCCTCGATTTTGCGGCCGCGAGCATTCCCGAGCGCGCTGCGGTCCCAAAGCAGGTGCACATCGTGCCGACGCTGCCGATGACGGGTGTCGGCAAGATCTTCAAGCCAGCGCTGCAACGGCTTGAGATGGGGGCCGTCGTCCGCGCCGAGGCGCGGAAAACCGGCGCAACCATTGTCAGCATTGAGCACGCTCGCGATGTGCGGGGAGGGGCCGTGACCCGGGTCCAGACCGATGCCGGAGCAACAGCCCTACGGGCGGCGCTTGACCGCTATGCATTCAAGTCGGAAGTGCTGGAAGGCGCCAGCGGTCCTTCCACTGGTGAAGAGGTAAAGTCACGAGCATAATCACGACGACAGCCAAGGCAGCGATGTGTCGTGATCCCAGCAGCAGCGGCGGACTCATGACGATGCAGGCCCTCGTCAAAAGCCGGCAGCCGACGAGGTCGCGGTTGCTGTAGCGCAGCCTTCGATAATTCCCTCGATGTGCCCCGCGCCCAAGGTTATGATAAGTTTTTCCAATCATCAGATGAAAGACAATATATTGGACCTTGGTGGCGTCCGCAGTCAAGTTTGTGCGGCATCCGGACGAGGTCGATGCCCAGCGCATCCCGCACCTCCCGATGTCAGTCCATCTCGCTGAAAGGATAAAAAATGAGAAGGGCACTCAACGCTCACCTCGCCGCCCTGGCTGTTGCGGGCACCCTCGGAACGGCGGCTCACGCGGCCGACCTGCCGGCCCGCATGGCTCCTCCGGCTCCGACTGTTGCTGCTGTTTCGGTCTTCACCTGGACTGGCTTCTATGTTGGTGTGAACGCCGGCTATGGTTGGAATACGAACAACGATGATGTGGTGATCAACGGAACGACGTACCAAGTTGACGACGAGGGTGGCTTCGTCGGTGGTGGCCAGATCGGCTACAACACCAGATTGGCTCCTTCGTGCTCGGTATCGAGACGGACATCCAGTATGCCGACATCGGTGGGGATAATAACATCCCCATCCTCAAAAGCGACGACGATGATGACAACTGGTTCGGCACCGTGCGTGCCCGCGCGGGTTATGCCTTCGATCGCGCTCTGATCTACGCCACCGGTGGTCTGGCTTACGCCAAGATCAGCAATGGCTTCAGCAGTTCGGATGACACGAGTGTCGGCTGGACTCTCGGTGCGGGTGTCGAGTACGCCTTCACCAACAACCTGACTGCCAAGGTCGAAGGTCTGTACGTCAACCTCGACCAGGATGACGATGACCTTCCCGTTAACGCAGGCAGTGACGAGACCGAGTTCGGCGTGATCCGCGCCGGCCTTAATTACAAGTTCAGCACCTACTGAACGATCGACGTGGAGCAAGAACAGCGCCCGTCGCTTCGCCGGGCGCTGTTCTCAGCATGGATGTTCCGGGCCGAATGCTCGTTTTTTCGTGTTGGGCCTCAGTCTCAAAACCAAGCGACTTTGCTTCTTCAGGGACACGGAGCCCGTCTCGCCGATCTTGATGGCCGAGACGAACTCATGCGCTGCTATTTTCATCTTGTAAATGACCAGAAGTTCTTGGCCGATCCAACCGGGATTGAGGTCACGGACCTGGCGATGGCGCATGCTGAAGCTCGCAGAGCGATCGAAGAGCTGCTGCAGGAGGATCCAGCGCTGGAGCATGACTTGATCGGCTGGAGCTTGGTTGTTGCCGACGCTGCTGGAAAGTCCCTGCTATCGCTTCCTATCGGAGGATCAGTGCAGTCGGACCTGGCGAGTGGATTAACCTCGTGCCTGAACTAAGACACGCCCGCGTAACCTGATCACTTGAAACAGCAAATAATGACACCAATGGTCAAAGCATCAGGGGTGCCCCCGACGCCGGGCGTCCTGCAGCAAACCCTGCGCATTGCCGCCATCATTCCCCTTTGCATGGGTGTGATTGGATGCGCAAGCTCGCCCAAAGGGGTTCTAGCGCCGGTTCCGGCAGCCGTTCCAGGTGCCTCCCAAGTCAATCTTCTTGTCGCGACCACGCGGGCGCCAGCGTCGGATCCAGCGGTCCTGTTCTCCGGAGAGCGTGGTCAGGGATTGTACACGACCGAGATCACGCTCTCGATTCCTCGGGCGGCAAACCGGCAGGTCGGACAGGTGCAATGGCCGAAGCGCCTGCCCCCGGATCCTTCGAATGAGTTCACGACGACAAAGGTCAGGACCTTGTCCGACCTCGGCGAGGTTCGTGGATGGTTGAAGCAGCATCTCCCGCGCAGCCGTCGCGTCCTGGTCTTCGTGCATGGATTCAACAACCGCTATGAAGACGCTGTGTATCGCTTCGCTCAGATCGTGCACGATTCCCATGCTGACGTCGCGCCGATCCTGTTCACTTGGCCCTCCCGGGCCAATGTCCTTGAATACGCCTATGACCGGGAAAGCACAAACTACTCCCGGACGCAGCTCGAAGAGGTTCTGCGACGTGCCGCTCAGGATCCGTCGGTCGGTGACGTCACGATCATGGCTCACTCAATGGGAAGCTGGCTGGTGATCGAGGCCCTGCGCCAGATGGCGATCCGTGACGGCCGTGTCGCGCCAAAGATCAGGAACGTCATTCTCGCCGCACCGGATCTCGACATCGATGTATTTCGCCGTCAGTCGCAGGAACTGGGTCCGTCTCGCCCGAAGCTCACGCTTTTCCTGTCTCAAGACGATCAGGCCCTTGGCGTGTCGCGCCTTATTGGCGGCGATGTCGATCGGCTCGGCCAGATCAACCCGGCGGCCGAGCCCTATCGGTCTGAACTGGAGAAAGCCGGTGTGACAGTCCTTGATCTGACGGCCCTCAAGAGCGGCGATCCTCTCAACCATAGCAAGTTCGCGGAAAGTCCCGAGGTCGTCCGATTGCTCGGCGAGCGGCTCGTGGCCGGGCAGACAATTTCGCAGAGCAGAACCGGCGTCAGCGGCCAATTTGGGGCCGTGGCGGCGGTAACCGTAGGAAGTGCCGCTAGCCTTTTTAGTCTCCGCTGAGCGCTCTCTCTCGCCATGCACTGCGTCGATAGGTTCAGGGAATCGGCTTAGGCTTGAAAATGAAACCCAGTATTGTGTTCGATGCTCTAATTAGTGGCGTGTCCGCAGTTCTACGATGGCAGCGTTCAGACCCGATTGGTATTTCTCGAGCAAGAGTGCCATCACGTTGCCTGCGCCTGTCTTCCCAACTCGTGCAACCAGGAAGCTGCTCAGCCCATCCTCGCGTGCTTTACATCGCTCGAAAGCCTCTTTTGCGAGAATCTCTGAATCCTGCCGCGAATGGATCCTTTCCCTTACGAACGAGGCGGCACAAGCCTGCCATTGATCATTCAAAGGCCTTGCCTCCTCATAGACGGCAAGAGGATCGAACTCGTCGGCAAAGACAGGAGGCCCTACAACCAGTGAGGCGATCATCGAGCAGACGAGAAGCGCAACGCGCCAGCGCGTCTCGGGAGGGCGGATGGATAGACTAAGGTCCTCGCAGTGCCGCCTCATGAATAATTGCATTCCGGAAATCCTACCTGTGCTCCTCCCGGTCATTCGGGGACCGAGCCATGATGAACAATCCAATGCCGCGTCGTTAGCATGCTCCGTGCTCCCATGCCGCTGACCAGATACGCGGTGGAAGCAATCCGCGATCCTACGATTACTCGCCGCGCTTCACACGTATCCATTCGTGCTTGAGGATTCCTTGCATGACTTGGGTGATATCGCGGCTGATGGCCTCGATACGGTCCTCAACGCCATTCTCCAGCAAAGGAGAGCGAAGCTGGTCGATCGCTTCCTTCATCAGGAGATTGAGCTGCTGATGGTCCTGCTCCAGCGGGTTGAGCATGAGCTCGATCTTGGAAACAGTCCGCAACAAGTTCTCCACACGCCTGGATAGCTCGGGATCCTTTGCGATGATGAGGCCCGTCGGCTCCTCCAGGGTCTGGCGGAATGCGGCCGCGATCAGAAGCTGCGAGTTGAGGCTCGCCACAAGGTCGCGCATCGTATCGATCCACTTCTGGCGATTAACCGACAGCACGTTGGCCTTGAACTCGAACTTGGCGATCCGCGTGTTGACGAATGGTCCGGCGATCGACGCGATCATCGCCGTCGAAGCCGAAATGAGGGTGATCCATTGCGGGTTAAGGTCCATGGCCATCTGCCTCTCTCGTGGTCATGGACATCAATCCATCCTGTGCAACGTTATGGAGAGGAATAGACGTGGGCAAATTTCTGGTCCAATATATTGTTTTTGATTTTATGATTGGGGAAATATATCATTAGCTGAATTTAGCTGTTGCGATCCAGACGTCAGAGCCCGAGTGCAGGGCAAGCCGACCCAGGGCTCAGTTGTTTGCGGGTCCGATGGGGCCAAAGCGATGCTTAAGTGAGCCGATAGATTCCCATCGTGCCATCTCTCTCCCGGACCTCTCGTCGGGCCCAGAACACGGCCTGTCCGGGCTCAAGCAAGCCGGAACAGACCCCTTCAGTGATCAATGTGATCACGTCGCTGTCGTCTTGGACGTCCTTCCCAACCTGCTCCAGGCGTTGTGCGATGTTAACGGCATCTCCGACGAGCGTGTAATTGATCCGGCTAGGAGCCCCGATGTTGCCCACGAGAGCAGGGCCCGTGCTGATGCCAATCCTCACCCGGACAGGGGCAAGGCCGCTGGCCAATCGGGCTCGGTTGTCGGCGTGAACCTTGGAGGCGATCGCCCGTGCGGCCCGGCAGGCCCGTTCCACGTGGTCGGGTTGCTCCTCCGGTGCCCCCCAAAACGCCATGAGGCTGTCGCCGATGTACTTGTCGATCGTGCCTCCCTCGGCCTCGACACAGGCCCCAACCAGAGCAAAGTGCGAGTTCAGGAACTTTGCCGTTTCGGAAGGGGACAGCCGCGATGCGATTCGTGTGAAGCCGCTCAGATCCGTGAACATGACGGTAACATCACGCTCATAGGCGTTGGCGAGATCGTCCTGCCCCTGCGCGATAAGGCGATGAACGAGGTGTTTGGGCAGGTACAGTTCAAACCAGCGAAGAGCTGCAACCATGGCGTTCAGCGCCTGGCTCGCTGTGTCGAGTTCCAGGATCCGGCTGCGTGAGAGAACGGGGGCTCGGTCGAATTCGAGCATCCGGACAGCTTCTGTCACACGAACGAAATCACGGATCGGATGGGCGAGGCGCCGACCGACCGCGATCGCGCTGAGCACGGAGACGAGCAGGAGCCCTAAGCCGGTCAGCACCATCGTCTGCAGTCGCTCCGCCTCCTGCCCGGCGTCTGAACCGGGCAAAGCGGCGCCAATGATCCAGGGCTTGTCACCGAACCCTGCGATCCGTCGGTACATGTAGATGAAGTAATCGCCTGAGAATGGAACGATATGCCCCTGGTCCGTCGACCTCAGAGGCAGATTCAGCGGTTGTCGCTCAGCCGACCATATCGCTTGCAGAACCGCGTCGTCGACCTCGCTGAGGAGCGGCAATGGGCGCTCGCGTGCTCCTGGTGGGGATCTGCTGGCCAGGGCAGGGTGAGCCAGCACCGCGTCCTCGCCGTGGAGGATGAACGCTCTCTGCACGGGCGAGGAGATCTCGGCGACGTATCGGGAGAGCTCGGTGACCTCAATGGCCGGGACCAGGAGTCCGATGAGGTCTCCGTCACGATGCACGGGGACGATAAACGGGATGATTGTCTGCTGAAACGGATGGCTCCAGACGGGGTCCCTCCATCCGGCATCCTTGCCGGCGCGCACATCCGCGAAGAGCTTGATGATCTCGGGCTGGCCGGACCAGTCCTCGATGATGAGACTGCCATCTCGTCGCTCCACCCGCACGACCTCCAGGTTGGCGCGAATGAAGCCGATGCCGGTTACCTGCGGTGTTGCGGCAAGGGCGGATCTGAGGGCGGTTTCGAGCGCTCTGGCATCATTGATGTCGAGCTGCCGCCGATCAATCGAGGTCTTCAGATACTCGGCTTGGGCCACGACGTGGCCAAGATGTTGCCGGACGCGCTGCTCGATGGAGGACAGGATCAGGTCGGCCTTATCGGCCAGCAGCTCGCCCGTGTTTCGCCCCGCGCCCCCGAGGCTTACCACGAGAACGGAGCCGACGGCGAGGAGCATCAAGCCCCCGAAACTGATCGCCAGAAGCGTGCTGAGAGAGAAATAGCGTGGGGAGATACGCTGTCGCATGCGGATCTCGGGTTTTTGACAGGGGGATTGTTGCTCCAACGGAGCGGACCGGGCAAGGGCTTCCAGCGTCATGGTCTCGCTACGGAGGTTGTGTACGGGCTTCTAACACTTGTCCCCTCAGCCTGGACCTCGGCGTTGGCTAGCGGAAGAACGCGACGTAGAGCGTGCCATAAGAGATTGACACGGTGATGATGAGCGGAAACCACCTGGACATCATGCGTCTCAGTCATAACGGCTCATGAGGCCTGCTCTCCCGCCGTGCGGCCGGTATCCCGCCGGATGTCCGAGTTTCGGAGAATGTCCTCGACCACGGCCGTGCATTCCGCTTCTGTCAGGCAAGGTTTGTGGGGCACCAGAACGCGCTCCATCACGTGCGCCATGAACTGCCTTGCGAACTCCTCTGCCGCGGCACGGCTGCTGCGGATCCGAAGGCTGCCGGCAGACGCTCGGAGATCGAGATAAGCTGCGATCTGCTCCGCAGTCTGGCCCAGGCTGTTCCGAAGGAACTCTTCTCCGAGCCCGGGAAACCGGCCGAGGGCTCCGATGATCAGGCGCAGGGTGGCGATGGTGGCCGGATTGTTCAGGGTTTCGAGAACGGCCAGCCCGATCTGACGCAGGGCGGAGCACGGGTCAGGGTCGTCCTGGTCGACGGACGGCAATGCCCGTGCAATCCTCTCCGCTTCCGCTGCGATCAGCGCTCTGAACAGGGCGTCCTTGCTGTCGAAGTGGTGATAGATCGATCCTTTCGAGACGCCCGATTGATTAATGATCTGGTCGATGCTGGTGCCCGCATAGCCGTTCAGGAGAAAGACCTGACGCGCGCCGTCCAGGATCTGACGCTTCGTGAGCGTGCTCCTGAGATCATGCGGGCGTTTATCGCTGTGAGGCGGATTGTCGTTGGGCACGGGGCTTTGCTCCTCTTTGGCATGCAGTGGAGGGTGGCCCCGGCGGCTTGCGGCCGCCGGGGCGGGGAGGCGTTCGCATGGGCCGGGTGCGCGGGACAGGGCCGCAGTCCGGAACGCCTGCCAATCGGGTTAGCGCGGTCTATGCCGGCGCATGCGTCTTCTCTGATTCATGCGCCGCCTCAGGGGCTGTCAGCGTCGTATGGGGTCCGGAGGGCGCCTTGATGCGGAACCAGGCCACGTACAGCGCCGGCAGGAACAGGAGCGTCAGCAGCGTGCCCACGATGATGCCCCCCATCATGGCGAAGGCCATCGGTCCCCAGAACACTTCGGATGCGATCGGGATCAGCGCCAGGCTCGCCGCTGCCGCCGTCAGCAGGATGGGCCGCGTCCGGTGCATGGTGGCGTCGACCACGGCCTCCCAGGGATCCCAGCCCTCCCGCAGGTGGTCGTCGATCTGCACGATCAGGATCACCGAGTTGCGGATCAGGATGCCGACCAACGCCAGCACGCCGAGGATGGCCACGAAGCCCATGGGAGCCCCGCTCGGCAGCATCGCCGCCACCACGCCGATCAGCCCGAGTGGGGCCACCGCCACCACCAGGAACAGCCGCGAGAAGCT
Organism: Microvirga yunnanensis; assembly: GCF_025460875.1. NCBI lineage: Bacteria > Pseudomonadati > Pseudomonadota > Alphaproteobacteria > Hyphomicrobiales > Methylobacteriaceae > Microvirga > Microvirga yunnanensis. Next base: position 28,914 of record NZ_JAMXFI010000048.1, on the reverse strand, counting down.
CTGGAGCTGAACCATCAGGATCGTCGCCATGATGAACAGCATGAGCGGGACCACCGCCATGATCGGCCCCTGAGACTTGGCGCTCTCCTCCACCGGGCCGCCCACCGCCACCTGGTAACCGGCCGGGAGCGTGCGGATGAACTCCTGCACCTTGGGCTCGAGCTGCAGGACGACCGTCGCCGGCTGGGTGGCATCGACGATGCTGCCCCGGATCGTGATCGTCGACAGGCGGCTGCGGCGCCAGATCACCGGCTGCTCGAGCTCGTAATGGAAGGTCGCGACCGCCGCCAGCGGCACCGACTGGCCGTTCTTGCCCGGCAGCTGCAGGTTCTGGAGCGTCTCGATGGACCGCCGCTCGGCGGCGCGGGCCCGGGCCACCACGTCGACCAGGTAGATCGAATCGCGCACCTGGGTGATGCTCGTGCCGCCCACAACGCCATTCAGGGAGCCGGCGATGTCCTGCGAGGTCACGCCGAGCTGGCGGGCCTTGTCCTGGAGCACGTCGACCTTCACCACCCGGGCGGGCTCGTTCCAGTTGAAGCCGATGTTGGTGACCTGGGGGTGCTCGCCGATGACAGCCGCGAGCTGCTGGGCCAGGTCCCGCACCTTCTGGACGTCCGGCCCGCTGAGCCGGTACTGCACTGGGCGCCCGGCCGGCGGCCCCATTGCCAGCAGGTCCACGTACACGTCGAGGCCGGCAAACTCCTCCCGGGCCCAGGTCTTGATCTTGGCCCTGAGGCGCTCACGGGCCTCGATGCTCTTAGTCACGATGACCATCTGGCCGTAAAATGCATTCGACGGCCGCGGGTCGAAGGAGAGAATGAACCGCACCGCGCTCTGGCCGACATAGGACGACCAGTGTTCGATGTCGGGATCGCCCGCGAGCTTGGCCTCGAAGCGGTCCATCTGCGCCTTCGTGTCGGTGATCGACGCGTTCTGCGGCAGGTTGAAGTCGACCAGGAGCTCGTTGCGGTCCGAGGACGGGAAGAACTGCTGCTCGACGAACCTCATGCCGTAAAGCGAGACACCGAACATCACTATCGTCACACCAATGGTCAGCCAGCGCCAGCGCATGGCACCGTCGAGGATGTGCGAGAACATCTTTTCGAGGCGGCCCGGTTCGTCGTGATGCTTCTTCATCGTCTTCGGCAGCAGCGTCACGCCGAGCAGGGGCGTGAACAGCACCGCGACGATCCACGACAGCAACAGCGAGGCCGCGATCACCACGAACAGGGTGAAGGTGTACTCGCCCGCGTTGCTGGTGTTGAGGCCGACCGGGATGAAGCTTGCGACGGTGACGAGTGTGCCGGTGAGCATCGGGAACGCAGTCGACGTGTAGACGGCAGTGGCCGCCTTGCGCAGCGTGTCGCCGGCCTCCAACCGCGCCACCATCATCTCGACGGCGATCATCGCATCGTCAACGAGAAGGCCGAGCGCGATGATGAGGGCGCCAAGCGAGATGCGCTGCAAGGAGATGCCGGTATACTGCATGACCACGAAGGTCATGGCCAGCACGAGCGGGATCGACAGCGCGACCACCAACCCAGCCCGCACACCGAGGCTCACGAAGCTGACCACCAGCACGATCACCACGGCCTCGAACAGGGCCTTGGTGAAGCCGCCGACCGCCTCCTCGACCACGACGGGCTGATCGGCCACGAGATGGACCCCGACACCGATGGGCAGTTCGTCGGTGATCTTGGCCATGTGTTCGTGCAGCGCCTCGCCGAACTGCAGCAGGTTGGCGCCGGTCTTCATGCCGATGGCCAGGCCAATGGCGGTCTGGCCGTTGAACCGGAACAGCGCCTGCGGCGGGTCGAGGTAGCCGCGGCTGATGGCGGCAACATCGCTGAGGCGGAAGAAGCGGTCGTTGATGCGCAGGTTGAGGTTGCGCAGGCTCTCCTCCGAGGTGAACTGCCCGGTCACCCGGACGCTGATGCGCTCAGCACCAGCCTGGATGACGCCGGAAGGGGTGATCGCGTTCTGGGCCTGGAGCGTCTGCACGACGTCCTGCTGACTGATGCCGAGGGCTGCCATCTCGCGCGTCGAGAACTCCAGGAAGATCACCTCGTCCTGGGCGCCGATCAGGTTGACCTTGCCCACGTTCGGCACCGTGAGAACCTTGGTCCGCACGTCCTCGACATAGTCGCGCAACTGGCGCTGCGTCAGCCCGTCCGCGGTGAAGGCATAGACGTTGCCGTACACGTCGCCAAAGTCATCGTTGAAGACAGGGCCCACGACACCTTGGGGAAGCTCCCGTTTGATGTCGTTGACCATGTTTCGCACTCTCACCCATACGCCCGGCACGTCGCGGCTTTTGACCGTGTCCTTCAAGTTGACATAGATCACACTCTGGCCCGGCGTGGTCTGGCTGCGGGTGTAGTCGAGCGAGTCGAGTTCTTCGAGCTTCTTCTCGATCCGTTCGGTGACCTGGCGGGCCGTATCCTCGATCGTAGCGCCGGGCCATTGGGCAGCGATCACCATGGTCTTGATGGTGAACGACGGGTCCTCCTCGCGCCCCAGGTTGACGTAGGCAAGGAGGCCAGCAACGGCGGAAATGATCATGAAGTACCAGACGAGGGAGCGGTGCTCGAGCGCCCAGTCGGACAGGTTGAAGCGGCGGTTCATTGCGAGGCCTCGTCTGCGATCTTGACTGTTTGGTTGGGGGTCAGGCTGTTCACGCCAGCAGTGACCACGCGCGTACCGCGGGTGAGCCCGTTCAGAACCCGGACGGAGGATCCGTCTCGGGCGACGATCGTCACGTCCCGCGTCGACACGGCCCCAGTGACCGGATCGACGACCCAGACCATCGTCTTGCCGTCCCGCTCCAGCAGGGCCGAGACAGGCAACTCGACCCCCGCGACCGCCTCTGCCGTGACCGAGGCGGTGATCGTTGTTCCGAGACGGAAGCTCTCGGGTGGTTTATCGAGGGTGATCCTCACCCGCCGCGTTCGGGTGGCGGGATCCGCCTGTGGCGCGATCTCTCGCACCGACCCGGCCGCCCGCACCGAGGGATCCAGCTGCAGAGCGACATCGAAGCGGGCCTCCGGCCTGAGATCCCGCCCGATGCTCTCGGGCAGATCGACGACCGCCTCCCGGATGTCCGGGCGAGCCACCGAGACGACCGTTTGTCCCGGCTGGACCACCTGCCCGAGTTCCGCCGATGTGGCGGTGACCACACCAGCGAAGTCGGCGCGAAGCTCGGTGTAGCTGAGCTGCTCCTCGGCCTTGTCGAGGTTTGCCCTGGCGCTCGTGACGCCAGCCTCCGCAGATTCGCGGGCCTGCCTGGCGGCATCATACTGGGCCTGGTTGGCAATGTTCTGCTGCAACAGCATGCGCTGACGGGTCTCCGTCGCGGCGGCATTCTCAAGACGGGCGGTCGCGCTGGAGTGGTCAGCCTGCGCCGATCTCACCGCCAGCTGGTAGGCGAGGGGGTCGATCGTGGCCAGGCGCTGCCCCTTCTTGACCACGTCGCCCACATTGACATCTCGGCTGATGATGCGTCCGAGCACCCGAAACCCCAGGTCGGACTTGTACCGGGGCTCGACGGTTCCAGCGAAGCCCACGGTCCGCACGGCCTGCGGGGCAACAACGACGGTGAGAACGGGTCGGGGTGCCGGCGCCTCGGCATGGTGCTCCTCCTGGCAGGCGGCGAGCAGGCCGATCACACTCAGGGCTGCCACGGATGTCAGAATCGGGTTCATGAGGCCGCTCCTTCGGGGAATGCAACAACCTGGTTGGGACGCAGGAACTGCGCTCCACCGGTCACGATGATCTCTCCGGGTTGGAGTCCCCCACGCACGACCACCTTTCCGGTCTCGTAGCCTTCAACGGTGATTGGCCTCAGCGACACGGTCTTGCTCCGGGGATCGACGGTCCACACGGCCGGTCGACCGTTCCCGCTCGAAAGGGCGCTCCACGGGATCACGACGAGCTTGCGGGTCTGGAACCGGCCCTCGCCGACGACAGCGGCGCCGAGTGTCATCGCTGCCGGCGGATGCGCGATGGCAACCTTGGCCCTGACGGTCCCGGTGGCCCTGTCTACGGTCGGGGAGATCTCACGCACGCTGCCCTTGGCCTTCACGGCCGGATCGGACACCAGCGTCAGCGCGATGGCGGGATCGGCGAGTTCGCGGGTGAAGATCGATTCATAGACGTTGAAGACCGCATCGCGCGGCCCGTCCTGGGCGATCGAGAAGATGGTCTGGGCCACCTGCACGACCTGCCCGGTCTCGGCCTTGCGGGCCGTGATGACCCCGGAAACGCCGGCCCGCAGCACCGTATCGGACAGGTGGTCGCGGGCGGTGCCGAGTTGGGCCCGTGCGGTGTCGAGGGCGGCCTGCGCCGTACGGGACGCTTCTTGTGCCTGATCGTGCTCCCGCTTGGTTGTGAAGCCCTGGGCGAGCAGCGCCTTCTGGCGCTGGTAGGTGGAGATCGCTTCGCGGAGAACGGCCTCGGCAGACTGGACGGCGGCCTCGGCGGCGGTCAGCGTCGCCTGTTGCTGCTGCGGATCAAGCCGGGCCAGCACCTGGTCGGCGGTCACGTGATCGCCGACGTTGACCAGGCGCTCGGTGATGCGACCGCCCGCCCGAAACGACAGGTCGCTCTCGACCTGTGCACGGACTTCGCCGGTCAGCCGCACCATCGGGGCATAGTCGGTCAGCCTGGCCGTCTCGATCTGAACCACAATCGGAGAATTCTCCGGTCGGCTGGTCTGCTGCTGGCAGCCGGCCAGGCCTGTCACGGCAACCATTGCCATGCAACAGACTGATTTATGCCATTGACGACTGCATGCCATGGCGTGCTCTTTCCCTGATGTCCTCGGAAACCATTGCCCATGAGGATGGGATAGGCTTGTTACATGGCCCGGTCCAATATATTGTTTTTTGCTTTACGATTGGCAAAATATATCAATGAACTGAGGTTGGAGCCGGTATTCGCGTGCCTGCTGGAGCGGTCGTCCCAAGGCGACAAGGCCAGGGGTCGTGGCTCACCCAGTGCAGGCCATCATCACTGCGCCACACCCACTAGGGCAGCCTCCACCCGAACGCGCAAACCTTCCGGTGCGAAGGCCACCTCAACCTCACCGCCGAGTTGACGGCTGAGCACGCGCTCCAGCAGCGTTGTTCCGAAGCCCTTGCGGTCCGGCACGGCCACGGGTGGCCCGCCGTGCTCCACCCATTCGAAGCGGATCTTGCTCTCCCCGACGTCCGCGGCAGGCAAGCTCCATGTGACCTGAACGCGTCCCTGTGGACTGGACAGTGCTCCATACTTGGCCGCGTTTGTCGTCAGCTCATGCACCGCCATCCCGACAGCCAGTGTCAGATGAGCAGGCACATCCAGGTCCGGCCCGGTCAGGATGACGCGTGTGCCGGTCTGATCGTCATAAGGCTCGAGCTCACTGCGCAGGATATCCCGTAGCCGCACGCCTGCCATTTCGTTGTTGAACAGGAGCGTGTGGGTCTTTGCGAGGGACATGATCCTCTGGGTCAGGGAATCCCGGAACGTCTGAGCCGAGGGCGCGTTGCGGGCCGTGGAGTTCACCAGGGCCTGCACCGTGCTCAGGGTGTTTTTCACCCGGTGGTGGAGCTCGCGCATGAGCAGAGCCTGCTGCTCCTCCAGACGCTTCTTCTCGCTCATGTCAGAGAACATACCCAATGCACCCGAGACCTGACCCAGTTCGTCACGCAGGGCGCTGGTGGCGGCCAGGACGGGAATGGCCGCACCGTCCTTACGCCGAAAGCGGATCTCGAACTGCTCGAACTCGCCTGCAAGATTGCGGCCGACCCGCTCGCGGTGGTTCGGCTCGTCTTCGGGGAAGGTGAACTCCAGCGCTGAGCGCCCGATCATCTCGTCCGGAGTACAGCCCAGCATGGCCGCCATGCGGGCATTCACAAACTGCGTGCGGGCATCGGCGCCGATCAGCCAGATCCCCTCATTGGCGGTCTCGACAATGGTGCGGAAACGCGCCTCGCTGGCACGCAGGGCCTCTTCGGCGAGCTTGCGGTCATGGATGTTGGTGGTTGTCCCAGACCAAGCCGTAATGGCTCCTTCGGCATTCCGAAGCGGAATGGCCCGGGTCAGGAACCAGCGGTACTCCCCGTCATTGCGACGGATGCGGGTCTCGATCTCTAACGCCCGTCCGCTCTGCCGTGCGGTGCTCCACGCCTCCAGGCAGCGGGCCTGATCATCGGGATGAAGCACCAACGCGGGCCAGCAGCGGGCATTCTGTTCGGGCGTGATGCCGCAGAAGCTGAACCACTGATCGTTGACGAAGGTAATCGTGCCGTCGGGAGCCGCGGTCCAGACGATGGTTGGGATCATGTTGGCAAGGGTACGGAAACGAGCCTCGCTTTTCTCAAGCAAATCGCCGTGCTTCGGGAGCAGGTCGAACGGACAGCCATGAGAAGGCAGGACAGCCTTGTTGCCGGTGATATGGGCGATCTTCGTTTCCGTTGCCGCAGTCGAGGTGAAGCCCGGATCAGCGGCAAAGAGCTGCGCGAGGTCAATAACGCTTGGGTCGCTCAAGCTCTCTTGGGCCGGTAGTCCGGCGGGCCTGTTGTCGACGGCGCGGGTGCTGGAGTTCATAGGCATCAATCAATTCTGCAATCTATTTTGTGCGAAGACGTAGCTAGGGATAAGTTGCCGACATAACCCAGATCCAATATATTGTTTTTCTCCTTATGATTGGAAAAACTTATCAATGGATCTCCGTCAGCTCCGATACTTCGTCACAACCGCCGAGGAGCTGCACTTTGGGCGGGCGGCCGAGCGGTGCCACATCGCGCAGCCGGCCCTAAGCATCCAGATCAAGGCCCTTGAGGACACCCTGGGGGTTCGGCTCCTCAGCCGAACCAACCGGGTGGTGACTCTGACAGAGGCCGGCCGCCTGTTCCTTAAGGAGGCCCGCCGCACCCTTGAGCAAGCGCAGCATGCCGCCGTCGTGGCCCGCCGGGCCGGACGCGGCGAGATCGGTCGCATTGAAATTGGCTACTCCGCAGACACGTCTTATTCCGGGGTTCTATCCGGGACCCTGCGGGAGTATAGGCGGCGGGTTCCTGATGTAGAGCTCGGTCTCCATGAACTCCATCCGAGCACTCAGGTTGCACACCTGCTGGAAGGCCGCCTCCATATTGGGTTCGTCGCCAGCTTTGTCGGTAATCCTGCCTGGAAGCTGCCGCAAGAGCTGGATTCAATTCGCTTGGCGGAATGGCCGCTGAGGCTCGCTCTTCCGACTGACCATCCGCTTGCACGCCGGAGCCGGATCCCGCGAGAGGCACTCGCGAATGAACCGTTCATTGTCTACGTCGGATCGGACATTGAACAAGACCGCTCGTTGATCCAGCTGATCCTTGGGTTCATGCCGCGGGTCGCACATGAAGCGCACAGCGGATTCTCTCTCGTGAGCCTTGTCGGAGCCGGATTGGGAGTAGCCATCGTTCCCTCGTCGGTCAGCTCGATCAGCATCGGCGAGCACGTGGTCTACCGGCCCATCAACGGCAGTACGATGCAGATGGGAACCGATGTCGTGTTCCGCCGGGACGCTGACGATCCAGCCGTGATCAAGTTCCTGGAGATCGTGCGCCCGGCTCAGCTATGATGCCAAAGGACAGAGACACCGAGGCACGTGATCCATCCGGAAAACCAAAGATACGTTAAGGTTCGCCGGCGGAGGGTTCCCATTCAGGCCTGGATCATGATTCCTCAGTGTTGCGGGTTGTGGCCTCGGACAGAAAATTCCTTTCGATTCGCTCGATCCGTCACGCCGCCGTCCAGCCGCCATCCATGGACAGATTAGTGCCGGTGATCTGGCTTGCCGCGTCCGAGCACAGGAAGACGGCAAGGGCCGCCACCTGATCAACGGTCACGAACTGCTTGGTGGGCTGGGCCTCAAGCAGAACATCGTTGATCACCTGCTCCTTGGTCAGCCCACGCGCCTTCATGGTGTCGGGGATCTGCCGTTCCACCAGAGGCGTCCAGACATAGCCGGGGCTGATGCAGTTGACAGTGATCCCATGAGTTGCGACTTCGAGAGCCACCGTCTTAGTCAGGCCAACGGCGCCGTGCTTGGCCGCCACATAGGCCGACTTGAACGGGGAGGCGACCAGGGAATGGGCCGAGGCCGTGTTGATGATGCGGCCCCACTTGCGCGCCTTCATGCCTGGCACGGCCGCGCGGGCCGCATGGAAGGCCGACGACAGGTTGATGGCGATGATCTGGTCCCATTTCTCGACTGGGAAATCCTCTACCGGCGAGACGAACTGGATACCCGCATTGTTGACCAGGATATCGACGCCCCCGAAGGTCCGCTCGGCGAGCCGGATCATCTCCTCGATCTCCTGCGGCTTCGACATGTCGGCCGCCGAATAGATCGCCTTGACGCCGAACTCGCTCTCAATGCCGGCGCGCTTCTTCTCGATTTCGCCCGCATCGCCGAAGCCGTTGATGACCACATTGGCGCCTTCCTCTGCGAACGCCCGGGCAATGGCCAGCCCGATCCCACTGGTCGAGCCGGTCACAACGGCGGATTTGGAGCGAAGAGTCATCGAAGCCTCCTTGTTGTTGGGTCCAATGGTTTGGTTGAAGACGCTCGTCGTGAGCGCAGATCTTCTGCTAAGTTCGTCGTAGGTGCTCAAGCACCCTCCGGCACGACGAAGCCGTTGACAGTGATCGAAAAGAGGCAAGCGAGCCCGATCAGGTCAGTCAGTTCAGCGGCGCACTCCTGGCCAGCGGTCGCCAACAGGTCAGACCTCATTAGGCAGGTTCATACCGTTTCACTGGAAAGCGGGTCGGCTCGGATGGCGCCAGGTAGTCATGCGCGACCTTACCAAGCCCGAGCGTCAGGTCGGCGACAATGTGGGTCGCCGAGACCACCTCCACGATCGGCAGTTCCGCGACCGGCGCCAAGGCGTGCGACCACAGATTCAGGGATGCCGGACCGGTCCAGGCCTCTTTCAAATCGACGTCCTCCAGGTAAAACTCGACGAGCTCACAGATGCGCGTACTGCCGTCGACATGCGGGATGATCTTGAGCAGAAAGTTGGGCTCGCGAAGTGAGGCCATGACACTTCCGACATCGGTAGCCCGATGCTTGTAGCCCATCGTGGCGGTCGCGACGCGAACCGGTCCATAATCGAGGGTGCCAACCAGGGTATCGACCTCCGTACGCAGGGTGGGGTTCGCAAGCTTCTTGGGAAAGCCCCACAGCTCACGCCCTCCAGCGATGGGAGAATGATCATTGAGGAACATGCAGTGGGTGTAGCTCCCCTTGCGGCCGCGAAACGAGACGGGGATGACTTGTCCGCTCTCGGTGTAGTCGCCGAACCCGTTCGAGTCCGGCATGCGGATGAACTCGAACTTCACCAGCGGCTCGTCGACCTGGAGCGGTTCGGGGACGAGTTCCCTGAGCTTCTTCGGGTCGGTCCGATAGGTGATGATCAGATACTCGCGGTTGCGAAAGCGATAAGGTCCGATCGGGTAGGCTGGACTGTTCAGAGGCATTGCGAATGCTCTGGTCCGGACGGTGTCTTCGTGCATACCTGAAATTCTCCTGTGTTTGATTGAGCCGTTGCTGGGGCTGTAAGCCCGCTCCAGCCTATTCTCGCCCATCCTTAAGGAAGTCGAATGTGTGGACTCCGTCCTGATTGTCAGGCCGCTGCAATACCTCAGGATGGCGCAACGTACGCACTGCATCGTGGTAGCAGGCCCGCCAGTGCTCCTCCATAGACAGCCGGGAAAACTCGTAATCCTTTGAGTGGCTTTCGTAGTGTTTCGACCGATAAATCATCTGGATGATGTTGTACGCTTTACGATCTGCCTCCGAGCTGAGGAGCATTGCCTCCTCGGTGGTTCGCAGATCGTCCGGCAGGTTCGAGAGAAGGCTGGCAAGCGCATTGCGTAGGCGCTGCACGCGCTTGAACTGGTCGGTGCTGGCTCGCGTCCGGCTGGAATACTGGATTTCCTTGTGCCGTGTCGCGACCTCGGCCAGGTTACGGGGTAGATCACCGTGGGCGCTCCACAGGTCGACCTGGAATGCAAGCGTGTCCTGCCGCGGACCCGCATCAACCACCCAATCTAGCGGCGTGTTCGAGATGAGGCCGCCGTCCCAGTAGTATTCGCCTTGAATCTCCACCGCCGGGAAGCCGGGCGGCAGCGATCCGCTTGCCATCACGTGCTCAGGGCGGATCGTATGCGTGGTGTTATCGAAATAGACGAAATTTCCAGTGCGCACGTTAACGGCGCCGACACTGAATCGCATCTCGCTGGCATTGATCCGGTCGAAGTCAACAACCCTCTCCAAGGTGCTTTTCAGGTGTTTGGTCTCGTAGAAGCTCGTTGCCTCGCGGGCACCATCCGGGTGCAGCCAGGGAACCGGCAGCCGCGGCGTGAAAAAGTTCGTGGCCCCACCAACGAGGGCGCAGGTCGCGCTCACCTGATTGAAGAAAGCACGCACGAAGTCCCCTTTGGGAGTGATGGTATGGAGGGCCGTGGACCAGTCGAGCAGCGGATTGGCCGAGATTTCCCGCCAGAAGGTGCGCAGCTTGGCGACCCGCTCGGCCGGCTCGTTCCCCGCGATGATGGCTGAGTTGATGGCTCCAATTGAGACGCCGGCGACCCAGTCCGGATGAATGCCGGCCTCCGCAAGAGCCTCGTAGACTCCAGCTTGGTAGGCCCCAAGCGCACCGCCACCTTGCAACACGAGCGCGATGCATTCGAATGGGAGGTGTCGTCTGGCGGCAGTCAGATTCGGTTGGATTTGAATGTTCATGGAAGGTGTTCCTTCGCCTCAATGGCTTGTGGTTGCCGCCGTGCGGACCTGCGTCTCGGTCCGTAACCGGTTGACAATCTGAGTGATCGTGGGAGCCGACCAGAGCTCGAGCTCTTCGTTTGATGTGGCCTCGCTGGGATGGCCCATCGGCAGGATGCCGATCAGCATCAGCAGGTTAAGTTGCAGCAGCATTCTGGTCTCCGCACACGTGTGGATTACCAGCACTGCGTACATCACCAAATTATTGCGGGTCCAATATATTGTTTTTAGATTTATGATTGCGGGAATATATCAATGAGCCTGCGCCAAGTCCGCTCTTTTGACACGACCGCCGGGAACTGCATTGAGCAGATGATTTACAGGCTCATCAACAGCAGTACGATGCAGATGGAAGCCGACGTCGTGTTCAGTCGGGACGTTAACGATCCACTTATGATCAGCTTCCTGGAACTCGTCCGGCCGAATCAAGCATGAATACGACCAACCCGACCGACTTGCAGACGTGTTCGAGAAAACTCTTGCTGGCAGTGAGCGTTAAGATATGACGATACTATCAGTTCTACGGCTTGAGTTAATTCGTCTTCATTGAACTCAAACATCCCGTAACTATCAGTTACTGAGCCATTGGCGTGGGAGTAAATCTCAACCCATAGCGGTGGCATAGCCTGCGATTTGTATGAATCTGAGAGCTTATTGAGCCGCACTCTAAGCAATCCGAACTGGGCGACAATCACTGTCCGCGGCCCGGCAGGATTCCTGGCCGTAAAAACAAGTCTTGCGTAAGCTCGAAACAAAAGTTGCTGGATTCTATCAATGCAGGGAACCACTAACGTGGTTCCGCCTACGTCAGTTTCGATGGACAACGACATTCGATTTCTCCGTGGCAGTCTCGCTGTGTTCCAAGGCTCACCGATGGATGATCAGTGCATCGTGTCCACATCGCTCACGCTACGCGTCGATGCTCGCCCAAATCGTAGGTGGCAGTTGTCAGAGCCAACTGCTCCGATCTGATCAAGGCCCAAATCGTCTCTGCCACGATGGCTACTGTGGGCTCTTTCAGAACGATATCGCCTTGGGCAGTGAAACGTGCATCGTGCGCAGCGATAACCACTTGGCGGTTCGGACAGAATTCGTGGTACTGGTCTGCCAGAACCCAGCCATCAATGAGACCGGGAAGAACTGCGCGGCTATAGAGCCAGTTAATGCAGTGTGGCTGACGTCTCAAGAGTAAGAAGGCGTCCTCACCTGTGCTGGCTGTAAACACGTTGTAGTTGGCGGAGCGGAATGTCTTGACGAGACCCTCGCAAAACATCGTATTGCTCTCTACGATGAGTATGGATTTGTCTATTGTTGCAATCATGATATCCTCCTGCATCAGAGTTATTTGGAATACATTTGCAAGCGAAGCCTGATGCCGAGTAGTGTGCTTCTCGGAAGCTATATATCGTCGAGTCCGTGGCCTAGTTGACTTCGGGTTCACTGGTAAAACTCGGGACCTCTTGGTCCACTATTAGCGCCTACGCGCCTAAACTTCCGCTGCTTTAAGCATCAGCTCTGAGACCAGCCCGCGTCGCATGGCGACCCTTGCCAATCTGGTGTTAAACTAATATGTCATTTTGACTAAATAGTCAAAGAGAAGACATAGAAAATGGTGCGGGCGGGATTGCAGATAGCGAAAACCGACATGGCCAGTAGGACGTAGATCGAGCGGGAGAAGCGTGCCAGGACACGGGCGCAAATCTCGCAAGCGGACAGGATGCCCCCTTCAAAGTAGCCGCCGAGGGTGCTCACGGCCGACGCCGTCTTAGGGGCAGCTTCCTGCTTTGACCCAATCCTTCGCAATCTGGTCACCTCCGATGGGGCAGAATGGAAGGCCAGGTAAGGCCAAGCTATGACGGCCATCCTGACGGCCCGTCTTGCTTCACTAGGCGATGAGCCCTGCTGCCGGACGCTGAGCAGTCGTGGTCAGGTATCGGGCGGCGCCATCCCCAATCGTGCCGCCCCGCATAACTGAAACCTCTGGGTTGATCACGAACGCCACGACGATCGCAGTTTCGATATCCCGAAGGATCAACTCGGTGGGGTCGGCCGTCAATCTGCTCTCGGTCTGGTCGAACCGCGTGCCTGCCGGCATAAACGAAGAAATACCAGCTCCATCCTGGTCTCAGTGGAAGCATCGTCGATGCGCCTGCCTCTAAACGAATGTCGTAGATATCGACGTCGTTGCGCACGAAGAACGGAGCGGCGCTCCCCTCCGGTCCAACGAGATGTCGCCACCGGTTAGGCTCGGGAGCCACCAACGGTCCATGTTGGATCGTAGGCTCCAGATCGAGCGTGTGCGGCCGCACGAAGATCTGCAACATCCGAAGCGGTGGCTCACCGGCGAGCGTGTGCTCCTCATGCCAGAAGCTGCGGCCCGCATTCATGACCATGAGGTGGTTCGGCTCGGCGATGAGCTTGCCGGTCGTGCGGTCATCGCGCCGCATGACACACTGGGGCACATAGGAGATGATCTCGTCCTGCACGTGCTCGTGCATCGTGATCCAAGTGTCGGGAGCCATAAACGAATCGGCGATCAGCGCGAGTGGTTCATAACCATGGTCAGGATGGCCGGGGATGTTAAGCTCCGGCATGGCCGCGAGAACGATGAACTTGCCCTTGTCGATCACCACGGGTGTTCTCTCGGCTTTGTAGAGTATGGCTTTCCTTCTGAACCTCAGGCTGCCAGCGAAGTAACGAACAGGTGGTCGATCTGCTCCTGCACCGAGTTCATCGATTGCTCCACGGCTGCAGGCCCCATGTTGGTGCCCTCGGCGCGAACGATGGCGACGTCAGTAATGCCGGTGAAGCCGAGGACGCCACGCAGATAGGCCTCCTGGTGGTCGAGTGCGGCCTCCAAAGGCGTGCCGGCGTACATCCCGCCCCGCGAGGAGGCGATCACGACGCGCTTGCCCCCGGCGAGCCCCACCGGACCAGCCTCGGTGTACTTGAAGGTGCGGCCAGCCTGGGCGATGCGGTCGATCCACGCCTTGAGTGGTGTTGGCAGGCTGAAGTTGTACATGGGCGCCCCGATCACGACTGCGTCGGCGGCCAGGAACTCCTCGACCAACTCCTCCGAGAGCGCAATTTGCACCCGCTCCTCGTCGCTCAGGCCTGTCAGGTCGCGGGAGCGCATGGCCATCATCACGCGCCCGGTCAGGTGGTCCGGGGGCGCGGCCGCCAGATCGCGATAGGTGACCACAAGGTGAGGGTTGGCCTGCTGCCAAGCGCTTACGATGGAAGCGGTGAGCTTGCGCGAGGTGGACAAGTCGCCGAGGGCGCTGGAGTCGATGTGAAGAAGCGTCTTGGTCATGGGATCCTCCGGAACTGGCCCAAAGGGCAGTCCTTGCTGTTCCATCGAACATAACCGTCGAACGTCATTGCCATTAGGGGGTCTCCATGGCACTCACTGTTCCAGTTCTGGAACAATGGTGGGCAGCCATGCAGGACCTCAACGACCTCTACTACTTCGCCAAGGTGTTGGAGCACAAGGGTTTCGCGCCGGCCAGCCGGGTGCTCGGCATTCCCAAGTCCACCCTGAGCCGGCGCGTGTCGCTGCTGGAGGAGCGGCTCGGGGTGCGGCTGCTCCAGCGCTCGACCCGCCGCTTCGCCGTGACCGAGATCGGGCAGGCCTACTATGGGCACTGTCTCGCCATGGTGGCCGAGGCCGAGGCGGCGCAGGAGGCGGTCGAGCGCGTCCAGGCCGAGCCGCAGGGATCCATTCGGGTGAGTTGTCCGGTGATGCTCAGCCTGACCACCGTGGCTCCGCTGGTGTCGCGCTTCCTCGCCCAGCACCCGCGGGTGCGGATCCACTACGAGGTGACGAACAGGCGCGTCGACGTGATCGAGGAGGGCTTCGACGTCGCGCTCCGGGTCCGACTGCCGCCGTTGGAGAGTTCGGACCTGGTCATGAAAGTGCTGGGAGAAAGTACTCTACTGCTGGTCGGGAGCCCGGCGCTCCTTGATCGGTTGGGTCGACCTCAGTTGCCTGCCGACCTAACCCGCTTCGAGAGCCTGGGCTTCAGCTTGGCTGGCGGTGAGCACGCCTGGCGGCTGACCGGGCCGGACGGAACAGTGGAAGCCGTGCCCCACCAGCCACGACTGACCACCGACGAGATGATGACCTTGCGCCAAGCCGCGCTAGACGGTGTCGGCATCGTGCAATTGCCGGACTACATCTTGGCGCAGGACCTCGCTTGCGGGAACCTGGAGGTGTTACTGCCTGGCTGGTTGCCCCCGAGGGGCATCATTCATGCGGTCTTTCCCTCCCGCCGCGGCCTCCTGCCGGCCGTGCGGCATTTCATCGATTTTCTTGCGGTCGAAATGAGAGAACCTTGACGCGCTGCCACTTGGTGACCTTGTAGGGATTAGAGCAAGATCTAGGCCTGAATGTACGGCAATGCCATCGCCGCTGGAGAAGCCACCCGTGCCCACCGCCGGATGCACGCAGCCACGCCAAGCCCGAGACAGCGCCGCCGGTGGGCTGAAAGGATCAAGCGGGGCAGAGGGCGACTTGCTGGCACATCCCGGAAGTAAGGCGCGTGCCTGCTGAGAGATGAAATAGGAAAAGCTGCCTTGGAGCAGGGCATTTCCTAGCTTGACCCCAAATTGCCCTTCGCCGTCTGGCACGTGCAGGATTACTTCGAACCTAAGTCGGACAATCGAGGTGACGCTAGGCTATCCCGCTAAGCAGCACGTGCCATCGTGCACCATGGACTTCAGATACCGCCTCCGAAAGTTCGCAGCAGCGGTTGCGATCCATCCTCCTGATGACTGCCGCAGGATGACGGTAGGTGGCAGAACGAGCATGGCGAGACGGTCCCATCCCCCACCTTTGCTCGCTTCCTGTGACCGCCCGGCCAACTTGACGGTATTTTTGCCGCGCGGCACAGTTGTACCGCGTTTGATCGCCTCCGCGAGGTGGGTGTCGACGATCCGATCGTGGTCATTCTGTTGATGGCCGCGTCAAGCTCGGCCGAGACAGGACGGCGTAGCGACTGTCCGACCGCTCCGACATCGTAGGGTTGACGGCAGTCCACCCTGCGAGATCCCCAGCAGGAGGTAGGTCCACGATGCGATGCACTTGGCCCAGTCTCTCTGAACTGAAACGGCGATCCTGGTCCATGGGAGCGGCAATGGGGCTCCTCGGGCTGTTCAGCCTTGCCGCTTGCGGAACGCTTCCACGAACGCCCTACACGGCTACCGATGCAGCCTCGTCCGAAGTTCTGGGCGTTCCTGGGGTCCGCAGATATGCCGACGAGCCCGCCGCAGCGTTCCGCGCCGATGCAACCGCTCTCGCCGCAAGGCCGGCCCGGATGCCGCTCACCTACCTGGCCCTGTCGGGGGGCGGTGCCTACGGGGCGTACGGGGCCGGCGTCCTGAACGGATGGACGGCGGCTGGAATCCGGCCCGAGTTTACCTTCGTATCGGGTGTCAGCACCGGCGCCCTCATTGCCCCCTTCGCGTTTCTCGGCCCGTCGTATGATGCCAAGCTGCGTGAGGTTTACACCAGCGGTGTGGCGGAGAGCCTTCTCGACTCTCCGGACCTTCTGAATGTCGTCTTTGGCTCTTCCCTATTCGGGGGCAGGCGCCTGCGCGAACTGATCGCCCGCTCCGTGGATGACGCGATGCTAGCCGCGGTCGCGGCGGCGCACGCGAACGGCCGGCGGTTGTTTGTCGTCACGACAAATCTGGATTCGCAGCGAGCGGTGATCTGGGACATGGGCCGGATCGCATCGAGTGGCTCGCCGCAGGCCCTCGGCCTCTTCCGTGATGTTCTGGCGGCGTCCGCGAGCGTGCCTGGCGTCTTTCCCCCCAGGCTCATCGACGCCGAGGCAAACGGCAGGCGGTTCGAAGAGATGCACGTGGATGGCAGTGTGATGGCACCCGTGTTCACGTTGCCGGACACGGTGTTACTCGCCAGCGCGCCACCGCTCCGCGGACCACGCGTGAATATCTATGTGCTGATGAACAACAAGGTGGATCCGGATTTCCAGGTCGTGCCGGACAAGGCCGCGGAGATCGGCGGGCGGGCGGCCTCGACATCCGTCAAAGCACAAACAAAGTCCGTTCTCTTCGGGACCTATGCCGCCGCCCAGCGAAATGGCTTCGGGTTCAACCTAACCTTCATCGACCAGGATGTGCCGTCCTCAACCTCGGCGGGTTTCGACACGGCCTATATGCGAAGGCTCTACCAATATGGCTTCGAAAAGGCCCGAAGCGGTCGGCTCTGGGTGCGGAGGCCCCCTTCCGGTGCTCTTGCTGTGGTTCGCAGAATGGAAGAGGCTTCAGGCGGCAGGCGTGAGGCCCTGTCTCGGCAACTGGAGCAGGATTGAATGTGCCCTGACGAAGCGCATCGGTAGCAACCGCCTTGGGTATCAAACGCAAATGTGGCATCGGTTTTGCGTGAAAGGGTTCTCGAAACACCACCTTGAAGCATCGGGCGTGAGCCCGACTGCACGTCCGTTGCTCTCATAATGATATCGTGAAGCCTGAGGTGACCAGTAACCTACCATAGGTCAGATAGCAGAGGTCGATCTCAGTCAGTTTGAACGACGAGGAGCTCCGGCGTGAACTTGCCGCCGTACCACTCCTCCGGCTGAGAAAGGCGCCGGAATGCGGTACGGCGGCATTCGATTCAGCGACGGGGCGCCGAGGTCGTGGTGAGCGCTTCCCGGGTGAGTCGCCAAGCCTGTCGCAGCTTATCGGACCGAACTTCGTAGTCAGCTTTCATCTCGTCGATCCGCTTCTCCAGGCGCGCCTTTGCATCGCCAGCGGCTCTCGATGCTTGATCGTGCAGAGCCTGGATTTTGGCTTGAACCTCTCGGTCCATTTCGTCGACTTGGGTCTTCGCGTTGCTCTTCGCAACCTCCAGCCTCGCCTTGGCATCTTTGACTTTCGCCTGCAGCCTGGCCTTCGCCTCGCCACTGGCCTGATCGAACTCGGCCTGAAGCTTGTCGAGTTCTGCCTGCAGCAAGGCGGCGTCACGCTCCATCTTCACATCGATAACTTCAGCGCGCGGTCTCCGGTATATGGTGCCGCCAAGTGCCTCCATGCGGGTATCGAGCGGTGTGACCCATTCCTCTTCGATCTCGGCAACGATGGCGGCTTTGCCAGGGCTGAGCTGCCGGGAGATCTCGTCCAGGAAATCGACACCAACGCCCAGGTTGACGAGATCCACGATCGAGCCACCAACCGCGCCAACCGCCGCCCCAGCCGCAAGGCCGACCGGGCCGCCCAGAGCGCCGATCAATGCGCCCGTTGCCATACCGAGCGCGGTCCCTAGCGGTCCTTGATCACCTGCCTGCCTGACCGATATCTTTCCGCTGGCATCCTTCACAATCACTGCGCCCGAATAGACAGCCAGACTGCCCTCGCGGTGCAGATCCGCAAGCGCTCGGGACGCGTCATAGGCTTTCGTCTCATTGTCGAAGACAACCATGATCATCTTGTCCATGACTTCCTCCTTCAGGTTTCACGCGACACCCATCGACGTCGCTCAGGATCACGACCGGCACCGAGTCCGCCGGCTATGGCAGTCCAGCCTTTCAGCTTCCGAAAATAACGCGGCGGAAGCGGTGCAGGGTAATGCCGAAATAGACAGCCCCAATGATTCCTACGGCCAAGAGCTGGGGCCAGACGAGCGGAAAGTCTGCCCCGCGGTAGAGCACATTCTTGGCGAACTCAACAAAATGCGGCGTCGGGCTGATGGTCTTCATCAGGTACTGCAGCCAGACCGGCATGCTTTCCATTGGTGTCGTGCTGCCGGAGAGCAGCATCTGCACCAGAAGCACAGGCAAGGCCAGCAGGCCGAACTGGCCCATTGTAGAGGCGATCGTGCCGAGAAAGATCCCAAGCGCCGCCACAGCGATGACGAAAATAAAGGAGCCGGCGAGGAACAGCAGGGGCGATCCGGCGATCGGCACCTCGAGCCACCATTGCACCACGAACATCAGCGACAGTTGGGCCGCCACGAGAATGACGATGCCGTTCGCCAGGATCTTCGCGAGCATGATCTCGACCGGAACCACAGGCATCACCAGGAGGTGCTCCACAGTGCCCTGCTCGCGCTCGCGAATGAGCGCTGCGCCGGTCAGGATAACCGTCAGCATGGTGAGATTGCTGATGATCTGCATCACCGAGGTGAACCACTTTGAGTCCATATTCGGATTGAACTTGACGCGGGTCACGAACTTGACTGGGACTCCCACCAGCCCTTCACGTCCGGTCACGAATTCCGAGACATAGTTGACGATGACATTCTGAAGGTAGGTCATGCCAAGGAAAGCCTGGGCGACGGCGGTGGCATCGACATTGATCTGAACCGACGGCTGCCGCCCGGACAAGATATCCGTCTGGAACTTTGGCGGGATCTCGATGACGAAGACGAAACGTTGCGACTCCATCGACGAGTCTATTTCGGTCGCAGCGATCCCCACGGCAGCCTGGAACGTGGGGGGAGTGAGACCGTCCGCAATGCGGCGGGAAAGGTCGGAGCGATCTTCGTCGACCACTCCGACGGCAAGATTGGTCGCCTCGGTCCTGGCGCCAGTGGCGGCGGCGTAGATGGCAAAGGTGAACGCATAGGCGACCAGCACCAGCAGGATCGGGTCGGAGCGGATGCTGCGCAACTCCTTGATCAGCAACTGAACGATGTTCGCCAGATGCGTGCGGAATGCGCTCATCTGCTTGGGTTTGGAGCGCTGCGGACGCGTCACCTGTTCAGGGGTGAGTTGCTGCGGAGGCGCCGCCTGGCTGTTCAGCAACATCTCAGGCCTCCTGCTTCTTCAGCACTGTGAGGGCCGCCAAGAGGTAGAAGAGCGCGAAGCCTGCGATGACGAGCAGACTGCGCCACACATCCGCAAAGCCAAGGGCCTTGTCGAAGATCCCGACCGTAATGGGCTGGAACCAGGCGGCCGGAAACGCCATGCCGATAAGCCTTCCCTGACCCGAGAGGGATGACACAGGCACGAGCAGTCCTGAGAAATTCACGGTCGGAATGACCGAAAGGACGACGCACGCGAAGATCGCCGAGACCTGCGTCCGGGTGAAGGTTGAGATGAGTTGGCCAAAAGCGGTCGTAGCGGTTACATAGACCAGAGCACCCAGCAGGAGCGCGCCGAAGCTTCCTGTGATGGGGACATGGAAGACAACATACGACATCAGCAGGAGGAGGCCGAAAGACACCATGGCGACGGCGATATAAGGGAACTGCTTGCCGACCAGGAACTCGAGCTTGCTGACAGGCGTCGAGCGGAAGTTGGCGATAGACCCGGTCTCCTTCTCGCGCACGACGGCAACGGTCGCCATGATGGCGGGTATCAGAACCAGCATCATCATGATCACGCTCGGGACCATGCTGAAGACGCTCTTGAAGGCCTGATTGTAGCGGAAGCGGTTTTCCAGATTGAGCCCACCGAGGTAGACGTTCGAGGCAACGTTGGGGCCGATACGTTCCGTGACGAGATCCCTGGCATACTGAAGGGACAAGCCGGTGACGTAGCCTTTGGCGGTTTCGCCGCGGAACGGCATGGCGCCATCCACCCAGACGGCAATATCGGGCGGACGAGCGCTTGCAAGATCGCGGCCGAAGCCCTCCGGAATCTCAACGACGACCGCCAGCTCTCCGCTTCTCATCCGCTGCTCCACCTCCGTGGGGGAGCTGATCGGAGGTTGCTCGGAGAAGTAGCGGGATCCGGAGAAGTTCTCGAGCAGCCTCCGGCTTTCAGGCGTCCGGTCCTGGTCAAAGGCGGCGTATTTCAGGTTCTCGACATCAAAGGTAATGCCGAAGCCCATGGCGAACATCAAGATGACAGGGCCAAGCAACGCAAAAGTCAGCCGGATCGGATCTCGCAAGATCTGCATGGTTTCGAGCCGCGAATAAGCCCACAGCCTCCCGGGATCGAAGCGCCTGGCCCCCCCGGCGGCGGCATGCCTTGACGGCGGAGGTGCCACCTCTGCTGTCGGTTGTGGCGCCGCTTGGGTCTTCTTTTCTTGCTTCGTCTTTTCTTCTTCCGCGGCCGCCGCTTCCTCGAGATAGGAGATGAAGGCGTCCTCGAGCGATTTGCTGCCGCGCTCCCTCACCAGTTCCTGCGGCCCGCCGACCGCCAGCACCCGGCCGCGATGCATCAACGATATGCGATCGCAGCGGTCGGCCTCGTTCATGAAATGGGTCGAAAGGAAGATGGTAACGCCGTCATCGCGGGAGAGGTCGATCAACGTGCGCCAGAACGCGTCTCGCGCGACGGGATCGACGCCTGAGGTGGGCTCATCAAGAATGAGGATGGGTGGCCGGTGCAGCACCGCCACGGCAAGCTGAAGTCTCTGCTTCAGGCCGAGCGGCAGGCTCTCGGGTTTGGCATCGGCCACACTCTTCAGGTCATAGCGCTCCAGCAGTTCGGCGATCCGCCCCTCGACCTCGTTTGGAGGGAGGTGGTAGAGGTGCGCATGGAGATCGAGATTCTGCCGGACGGTGAGCTCGTTATAGAGTGAGAACGCCTGCGACATATAGCCAACACTCTGACGCGCCTCCATGTCACTCGCGCCCATCGGCTCACCGAACAGCTTCGCCGATCCCTCGGTGACGGGAAGAAGCCCCGTCAGCATTTTCATGGTCGTGGTCTTGCCGCAGCCGTTCGAGCCGAGAAAGCCGAAAATCTCGCCGCGTCCGATGCGAAAGCTCACATGGTCGACCGCGACGAAATCGCCGAACCGGCGCGTGAGCCCCTCCGCTTCGATAGCGGGGGTCTCGTCGCTGGCCGCAGTCCGCGGCCGAACGATGACTTCCTGGTGCGCGGCCCGCTTCTCCGGCGGAAGCAGCGCGATGAAGGCGTCGTCGAGGTTACTCTTTCCCGCCCGAGCGAGGATCTCATTCGGCACACCCTGCGCAATGACCTTGCCGTCGTCCATCGCGGCAAGCCAATCGAATTGACTCGCCTCATCCATGTAGGCGGTGGCGACAATCACGCTCATGCTCGGCCGTCGGACACGGATCGAGCTGATCAGTTCCCAGAACTGTCGGCGGGAGAGCGGATCGACGCCTGTCGTCGGCTCATCAAGGACCAGCAAGTCCGGATCGTGCATCAAGGAACAGCAGAGGCTTACCTTCTGCTTCATACCGCCTGATAGCTTGCCGCAGGGGCGGTCCGGAAAAGGATCGAGCCCTGTGGCGTGCAGGAGTTCGTCGATACGGGTGCGCCGCTCGGCGGCACCCTGTCCGAACAACCGGCCGAAGAAATCGATGTTGTCGAATATGCTGAGTGTCGGGTAGAGATTGCGGCCAAGCCCTTGCGGCATGTAGGCGATCCGGTTGCAGCTCGCCCGACGATGGCCGTCATCCGCCATGTCTCCGTCAAGTGCGATCACCTTCCCACTCTGGATCTTGCGGACCCCGGAGGCCAGCGCCAGCAAGGTGGACTTGCCAACGCCATCCGGCCCAATCAACCCGACCATGCAGTTGGCAGGGATGTCGAGGGTGAGGTCATCAAGGGCGACCGTCTTGCCGTAGCGGTGTGTAACCCGCTCGAGCCTGATGATGAATTCGGTCATTGGGGAAGCTTCACGTTCAGCTCGTCAGGCCAGGCAATCTTGGGATCGGTGCGGACAAAACCGAGGCCACGAATGCCGGTCTTCACGGCGCGATGATATTTGTCCAGAACCGCCGGATCGGCCTGGAGCTTGACGCGGAACATCAGCTTCTCACGCTCCTCGGCTGTCTCGACGCTCTTGGGCGTGAACTGCGCTTCCGTGGCGACGAAGCTGACCGTTGAGGGCAGCACGTACTCCGGGATCGGGTCGAGGATCGTGCGCGCCTCGTCACCCATCGTAAGCCTGCCGGCCTCTTTCGCGGGCAGATAGACCGTCATGTACACGTCCTTGAGGTCGAGGATGGTCAGGACGCGCTGTCCTGCGCCGATCACCTCGCCGGCACGAGCCAGTCGGTACTGTACGCGCCCACTCCTCGGAGACAGGAGCACCAAGTCGGCCAGGATCGACTGAAGCCGCTCCACCTCGCCCATCGCGGCCTTGATTTCCGACTCAGCCGCGTCATGCTCGGCGTTGGCTGCAACATAGGCTGCCTCTGCCTGATCCGTTCTATTGCGGCGCTGATCCAGCAATTGCATCGGGATATTCCCGGTCTGAAGCAGCTTTCTTCCACGTTCATAGTCCGCCTTGGCAGTGTCCAGTTCGCTCTGCCTTTGTGCGATGAGCGCGGTCACTGCCGTAAGCTGCTGTTTTGCCTTGAGCAGCCGCGCCTGCGCGGAACGCAGCTCGGCTTCTGTCTCCGGCGACGCTATGGTGCCGACCACCTGGCCGGCGGAGACCTCGTCGCCCTCATCCACGGTCAAGGTTGCCAGTCGGCCGGGATATTTTGCGGAGACATCAACTTGCGTTGCCTCGAGGCGGCCGTTCGCTTTCACGATGCCTTCGGGCATCTCGCTGCCGCGCAGTCGCGCGATCAGGCTTTCCACTGCCGTGCGGGCTCGTTCGAGAGGCTCGGGCAGTTTGTCCGGAAGTTTGGGAAGTTCAGGCAATTTTGGTTGCGCCTGTGCGCTGACCATTTGGGGGCTTCCGCTGGAAACGTCCAGCGCCCATGCGGCTATTGCCACAGAGGCAGTCATGAGAGCAGGGCCTAGAACGCGGACGGTCAACGGTCGGAAGGACATGCGGCTCTCCCTCAACGGTGTTAATTCCTCGCCAGAACTGGAGCCGGCACGCAACGCCGAAGGCTCGGTCCAGGTTTTCTCACAGCGGGACGAAATCGGTCATGTGATGCCAACACGTGGAAATCTCGCGCGAGAGGCAGCGAGCCACATTGACAAAAATCAAACGCGGCGACCGTCGTTGCATCTTGGCCAACCAGTATCCAAGGGTGACCGTATCTCCTCGCCTGCCTTGAGGCTCAGGAATAACGAAAGTTCTCCCTGTCGCGACGTGGTCCGAGCCATTCCGCTTGGTGGGACGCTCCGCTGCTTTATCCGAGTGCATCGTCCACATTGGGAGGCCCCGCCCGCGAAGCTCTATCATGAGGCGACTGCTGTCGACCGCGAGGATGACCCTGCCCTAGGCAGGCGCACACGTGGCGTACCTCTGATCCGCTGTGATCAGTCTTCCGCAACGATCCCTCGCCCCTGACATCAGGCGCGAGCCGTCACGCTCTGAAGAAACACTCGCGAAACGGCTCGCGATGAGACGACCCATCACTCATCGCAGCCCTCTTTGAAGGGAATGAGCAATGACCAGGTCCTATTCACTGGATTTGCGCCAACGGGTCCAACGGGTGGTGCTTCGTCGCGGCTGGCTATTTCTACCATTCCACTCCCGGCACTTCGCCGTGGTGGACGCAGCAGGGAATAGCGGATCTTGGTGGACCAGCAGATTTGTCGATGGCTTCAGTATGGAGTTCGTCCTGCGAACTCCGCAGGCTATCCCTGCTATCCTTGCTGGTCCCATGAGGGTCGCGCTATGACATCTCTCCTGAGACTGCTCGTGTCAGGCCCGACGCTTCAGAGCCACACCTATGCTGATCCAGCCGATGCCGGCAAAGACCAGGTCGACACCAAGAAAGATACCGAGCACGTACAGGCTTGAGACCGGCCATTGGGCCAGGATCATACCGCCCAGGACTAGGGTGATGACGCCCGACAGCGCCACCCAGGCCCAAGGTGCACCCTCGGTCATTTGTAGGCCCAGGAAGATGCGCAGGAATCCCGAGATGATCAGCGCTACGCCGAGCATCAGCGTCAGGACAGTGGCAGCCAGGAGCGGGTTCTGGAAGGTCATAAAGCCCGCAACGACATAGAGCGTGCCGAGCAGCGCCCACAGAAAGGCCTTGCCCCAGCTCTTCACGCTGAAGGCGTTGATGATCTCGGCGATACCGCTGACTAGCATCATGACGCCGACCACCGCGACGGAGGCAACGGTTGCCGTCACGACGCTCCCGAGGGCAATGATGCCGGCGATCAGGAAGACCACACCGAGCGCGACGATCCAGCCCCATTTGACGCGTAGCGGTTCAAGCTCCTGGTCCGCACGCCCTGGGACCGCCGTGTCAAGATTGGCCGTGTTGGACATGAGACACTCCTCTGTTCCAGCGGGTATGCCGGCACCCGTTGGAACGTAGTGTGCAGCTGAGAGAGCAGCTCTTGTTGACAAAAATCAAAATCCCGGCTGCCGGAACTGTTATTTGTTGCGAAGCTGGTTCGGGTTCATTGGGTTTAGGCGCATGAGTCCCGAGCCTCAGGGCGCAAAGATGCCAAACAAGATCCCAGTTCGGGTCATTCCTTGTACCACATGCGGCCAATTCGAAAGGCGTCCGAAATAGCCCATGGTCGTAGAGTAGTTCGGCTAAGGACCGCTTTTTGTAGTCGGTACCGACAGAGACTGTTCGGCATGAGCCGCCAGAGGTAGACATGGATCTCAAACATATGCTTGATCGGCCAACGCCCCCATCTGTCAACTTTGCCAGTACGGCCTACGAATACGCGATTGATCTCTGGCAGCGTGGCTTGCTCTATGCCGATGTCATGCGCGAACGCGGCAACCAGTATCTGGAGCATCTGGCTCAAGTTACACCGAATGTCCTGAGCTTTGAGGCCGAGCTCGTCATGTTCGGCCCCACGTTAGACCGGCCGGTCAACTATGGCCTTGCCCGCATCATTCCACCCGAGGGGGTTGAGATCGACCCTCGCAAGCGCCCCTTTGTCGTGGTCGATCCACGAGCCGGACACGGCCCTGGCATCGGCGGCTTCAAAGCTGACAGTGAGATCGGCGCCGCTCTCGGGGCCGGCCATCCCTGCTACATTGTCGGATTCACGCCGGACCCGGTGCCGGGCCAGACGGTCGAGGACGTCATGCGGGCCGAGGCCGCCTTCCTGGAGCGGGTGATCGCCCGGCATCCCGAGAGCGAAGGCAAGCCGGTTGTGATCGCTAACTGTCAGGCCGGTTGGCAGATTCTGATGACTGCCGCGGTCCGGCCCGAGCTGTTCGGTCCGATCATCGTCGCCGGATCGCCCGTGTCATACTGGGCCGGCTGGCCCGGCCGGAACCCGATGCGCTACTCAGGCGGACTGCTCGGCGGCAGTTGGCTGACAGCCCTGACCAGCGATCTCGGGGCAGGCCGCTTTGACGGTGCCTGGCTCGTTCAGAATTTCGAGAACCTCAACCCGACCAATACACTCTGGACCAAGCAGTACAACCTCTTTTCGAAAGTCGACACCGAGCGCGAGCGGTATCTCGCGTTCGAGAAGTACTGGGGCGGCCACGTGTTCCTGAACGATGTCGAGATACAGTACATCGTCGACAATCTGTTCATCGGCAACAAGCTGTCCACGGCGGGACTTGTCACGTCCGACGGGATCCGCATCGACTTGCGCAATATCCAGTCTCCGATCCTGGTTTTCTGTTCCAAAGGCGACAACATTTCGCCGCCGCCCCAGGCGCTCGGCTGGATCACCGACCTTTATCGGGATGATGAGGACGTGCGGGCGCACAATCAGACCATCGTCTATGCTCTCCACGACAGCATCGGCCATCTCGGCATCTTTGTCTCAGGCAGCGTAGGCCGCAAGGAGCACAAGGAGTTCGAGGCGAACATCGACTTCGTCGATGTCCTGCCGTCCGGCATCTATCAGGCCGAGTTGCGGGAAAAGGGCCCGGACACGTTTAACCCGGATCTCGCCTACGGCGATTACGTGCTGTCGTTGGAGAGGCGCAGCGTGGCGGATGTCCGGGAGATCGTCAGGCCCGAGGTTGAGAGCGACCGGCACTTTGCCGCGGTGGCACGCATTTCGGAGATCAATCTCAGTCTTTATCGGAGTTTCGTCCAGCCGTGGGTCCGGGCGAGCATCACGCCGCAAATGGCGCACCACCTGGCACGCCTGCATCCGCTGCGCGTCCCCTATGAACTCGCCTCGGATCGCAATCCATGGATGGGCTGGATCGCCGGCGAGGCACAGAAGGCGCGAGAGAACCGAAAACCGGTGTCCCCGGACAATACCCTCCTGCACCAGCAGGAGAGAGTTTCCCAGACAATCGAAGCCTCGCTCGATCAATGGCGCCTGTGGCGTGACAACATGTATGAGCACACGTTCAATGTCATCTACGGATCGCCCTGGGTGCAGGCTTGGGCGGGTATGGATGCAAGGGACACGAGCGAACCCCGCCAGCATCCCGGTGACACGCCCGAGCATCGGGCGTTCCGGGCGGCGGAGGCTGACCGTCTGCGCTGTGAGATGGCCAAGGGCGGCCTATTCGAGGCCGGTGTACGTGCCCTGTACTACATCGGTGATACGCTCGGCTGGGTCGATGAGCGAGGTTTCAACCTAATCCGACGGTTGCGGGAGGAGAATGTCGCGAATGCCAGAGTCATATCGTTGGCTGAGTTCAAGCAGGCGATCCGGCAGCAGGCCCGCCTCATGCGGCTCGACCCTGCGGCGGCGATCGCGGCACTTCCCCAACTGCTGTCCCGAGCGACGCCAGCCGACATCGAAATGTTGAGGAGCATGCTCGAACGAGTTGTGACAGTAATTGGTCCGCTTGACACAGCAGCCCAGGACCGCCTGCGCAACGTCAGAACGGTCCTGACCGATGCCATGCGCCAGGCGACCAATGTGATCCGCCCCGGCCTGGGGACTGTTGTGCCAGCAGTCACTCGAAGGAGAAAGCGCCCCCAGGAGGTGTCCTGATCCGACCAGTCCCGGTTCGATTGCGATCCAGATAGGCAAGCTCATGAACGATCAACCTACTGACCTGATCAAAGTCGCCATTCAGGCAAAAATCCTGCATGGGAAGCGGGCCGTTGTGATCGGCATTGCCAATGAGCATTCGATTGCCTACGGCTGCGCCCGAGTGTTTCGTCAGCTCGGGGCCGAGCTTGCGGTCACCTACCTCAACGAGAAGGCCCGGCCTTATGTCGAGCCGCTTGCCAGGGAACTCGGGGCCTCGGTCTTCGTGCCCTGTGACGTGGCTCAGAGCGGCCAGCTTGAAGCGGTCTTCGAGAGAATCCGCGAGACTTGGAGCAGCCTCGACATCGCGCTCCATTCCATCGCCTTCGCGCCGAAGGAGGATTTGCAAGGGCGACTTGTCGATAGCTCCGGCGAGGGCTTCAAGGTGGCAATGGACATCTCCTGCCATTCTTTCGTCCGTATGGCGCGGCTTGCCGAGCCCCTGATGCCCGAAGGCGGAACGCTCCTGGCGATGAGCTACCACGGCGCCGACAAGGTGGTGCCGAACTACAACCTGATGGGTCCCGTGAAGGCGGCGCTGGAGAGCGCCGTGCGCTATCTCGCCTATGAACTGGGACACAAACATATCCGGGTGCATGCCGTCTCGCCCGGTCCCCTAAAAACCCGTGCGGCCTCCGGCCTGAAGGATTTTGACGTCCTGCTGTCCGAGGCGATTGAGAAGGCGCCCATCGGCGAGTTGGTCGACATCGACGATGTGGGTCTGACCGCCGCCTACCTGACCACGCCCTTCGCACGGCGGCTCACCGGGACGACCACCTACGTCGACGGCGGGCTCAGCATCATGGCGTAAGATGTGAGGGCAATAGGAGGCCCCGATGACTTCGAGTCTCTTGTCCTTATGGGGTCGCGTCGGCGTCGCGGCTACCGTGCTTCTTCTGGAGAGTGGCGCATGGGCTCAGGCGCCGGATCAGAAGCCTTCGCCACCTCATCAGCTGAGGCTCCGTCAGCCCACATCCCAGTCCGTCCAGCAGCCGGAAGACCTGCAGGAAACCTCAGACAAAAGCCAGTCGGCGGCGGACCGAAAGTTCCGCGAGATAGAGCGCCGGCTGAACCGAACCATGCGCAGCGTCTGCGTTAGCTGCTGAGGCCAACCCATTTGGAGGGAGCCCATGCGTTCCTTGAATCCCGTGAGACCGCCGCTGGCCAATGGGAGACAGCCTGTACCGTGCTTTGAGGAGGCCCGCCATGAAGACTATTAGCCTTCAAGACGCTATCGCGATGATCCCCGCAGGCGCCACCCTGATGATCGGCGGCTTCATGGGAGTCGGCACGCCGGAGCCGATGGTGGACGAGCTGGTGCGGCAGCAGAAAGGTGATCTGACCGTCATCGCCAACGACACGGCGGCACCAGGCGTCGGCATC
>NZ_JAMXFI010000047.1:0-57058 GCF_025460875.1 Microvirga yunnanensis | reverse complement strand
ATCATGTGGCAGGCTTGGCTGACATTGCCGAGCTGCTTGGCCAGCTCCAAAAGGCCGAGCTTGGCGCGGATGATCTTCTGCTCGTTGGTCATGGCGGTGCTCCTTGGGAACGCCGAGGCCGGGCGCTACGCACCCCGACCACTTCGCGCCCGGCCTCGGCTCATGCCTCAGCCTAACGACACCGTCTGTCAGATTAAGTCCAAACTACTTCACCCCCTTGATCCGCACGAAACTATTCGGCTCAAAGCTCTTACAGACCTGAATGCTGCGAAGCACATTCCCAATGCGACGGTTGATCGGATCACAGCTTTCGCCTGTACACACTTCCGCGTTCCATTCTGCTTGGTCAATCTCATCGAAGCCGAACGGGCTCTCGTGCTTTCCTGTCAGGGCATCGCTGTATGGGAAGTCCCCCGCAACCAAGCATTTTGTACCTATGCAATCCTCCAGGACGAGGTGCTCGTCATCCCAGATACCCGTGCAGACGAGCGCTTCAAGAACAATCCCCTCGTGACGGGTTCACCCTTCACCCGGCTCTATGCCGGGGCACCCCTCGTCTATGAGAGGCAAATCCGCCTCGGCTCATTGTGCCTCATGGACACAAAGCCGCGTTCTTTCTCACGGGGCGAACAAGCCGAGCTGCGGATGCTGGCCCAGCATGTGGTCAGCATCATCATCAGCCACGCTATGGGCTTGCCGGAGCCGGATATCACTACCGCCATTTCAATCTGAGGATGCCCAGATAGATCCTTGACGTCAGTACTGTCGGGCGCAGCCTTTAACCGTCCCCGCTCGTCAGGAGGCGCCCAGCAGATCCTTGTGCCGACACCCCGGCTGAGCGAGGTTGTGATCCTGGACAACGTGCCGCCGCACAGGAAGGCAACGGAATGGATATGGCAGAGCTCCTCGCTTGCCATGTTGGACCACACCTCAGACGCGACGATACCGCGACGAGCCGCCCTCATCAGGACGGAGTATTACACATCACGTTGGCCAAAAATCTCCGGCCCCGTTTAACCTGAGTAAAGGCTGCAATCCTGTTAGGGAGGCATTCTGATCACAGTGGATTGGTTCGATCATTATCCCTCCTTATCAATCCGCACTCTGGGACGCTGATGTCCCTCAGCCATGGTGGAAGGCTCCCTCGTTCGGCACTGCCGGCGAGGGAGTTCTTCTGCACGCATCCATCCGCAGCCGCTGACGTCAACATAAGTGAATGCTGCAACGGGGCAGAAGCCCGCTGCAGCATCAGGGTCCACGTCACACAAAAATATCATCGATATGGGCTACGAAGATGTCAGTAAAACCATTCGTGTCGCCACTGACGAGATCAGAGGCATTGCTCTGGTAAGCGACAGTGTGCCCATCGGCCGAGATTGAGGGATGGGAGCTTTGTGTGCCATCCCTAACATTAGGGTCCGTGATTTCAGAGCTATTTGAGACTTGAGCGACACTGCCGGTCTGCTGGTCATAAACGTAGATGTGTTGAAAAAACGGGGATGGAAAGTTTCCGGGAGAGTTCAAAGCCGCCACGTAGCGCCCGTCGGCCGAAATTGAGGGCTCTCGGGGACCACCATACTCGGAGTCTCCGCTAACCGGAGTGCGCTCGGCGGTGCCGGTCTCGCGGTCATAGGTGTAGATGGCAAAAAACTTCACGAAGGCCACATACCGCCCGTCAGCCGAGATTACCGGATCAGAGGCGCCCGGAGGAGTGTCGGGAGAGACCCGCTCGGTGGTGTGGGTCTCGCGATCATAAACGAAGATGTCAGGACCTCCAAAGGGGTCGTCGCTACCCAGGTTCGAGGCCAAGCTCTCGAAAGCCACGTAGCGTCCATCACCCGAGATCGAGGGGTGGTCGCTAGACCCATTCGCTTGCAAGCCATTAGAGCTGACCGAGACCCGTTCGGTTGTGTGCGTCTGGCGGTCAAAGACGAAAACGTCATCAACTCCGTTAGTGTCGCCCTGAACCAGATTGGACGCGGCGCTCGTAAACGTCACATAGCGGCCATCTGCCGAGATCGAGGCGTTCATACTGGCGCCGTTCGCCTGCTCGCCGGTGGAACTGATGGAGACCCTCTCAGTGGTCTGCGTCTGGCGATCGAAGACAAAGACGTCGACAGCATCGTTGCTGTCGCCCTCGACCAGATTGGAAGC
Organism: Microvirga yunnanensis; assembly: GCF_025460875.1. Classification (NCBI taxonomy): domain Bacteria; kingdom Pseudomonadati; phylum Pseudomonadota; class Alphaproteobacteria; order Hyphomicrobiales; family Methylobacteriaceae; genus Microvirga; species Microvirga yunnanensis. The sequence goes on along the minus strand of NZ_JAMXFI010000047.1, from coordinate 54,904 downwards.
CCAGCCCTGATAGGCCACGTAGCGCCCATCCGCTGAGATCGAGGGCTGACCGCTGTCGCTATTTCCTTGTTCGCCGGTTAAGCCGACCGATATGCGCTCGGTCGTGTGGGTTTTGTGGTCGAAGACGAAGACATCGGCCGCGTTGTTGGTGTCATCGCTGACCAGGTTTGAGGCATAGCTCTCGTAAGCCACGTAACGCGCGTCAGCCGAGATTGAGGGGCTGATGCTGTCGCCATTTGCCTGCTCGCCAGTGGAGCTGATCGAGATCCGCTCGGTGGTGGGAGCCTCCGGCAAATCCTGAACCGAGAGAGTAAAGGCCTTGGTCTTGCTCAATCCGCCCTTGTCGGTGGCGGTGACCTCCAATGTGACGGTGGGGCTCGCCTCATAGTCAAGCGCGACCCCGCTCTTGAGCTGCAGGGTAGACTGGCCGTCGTGCTCGATCACCTCGAAGCGGCTGTCGTCGACCGTGTAGGTAATAACGTCGCCATGCTTCAGGTTTTTGTCGGAGGCGGTGAGGGTTCCAATCACCGCGCCTGGGGCGTTCTCGTCAACGTGGGTGCTCGACAGGTACACGGCGGTCGGTGGCTTGTTCTTGGGCATAGCGCTGTCCTTCCCTGCTGATCATCCGGTTGCAGTTCAATGCGCGCACTGGTTCAAAGTCGGGCTCGGCTCTGCGTAGCCCCCTCGGGCCAGATCGACCGCCCGGGGGCGACGGCCACGGGCAGATACCAGGGAACCACCAATCTCCCGGATCTGCTTGACCGATTTAGCCAATGCCTTGGCTCATTGGGGCAGGCCGGCCACGAACGCCCTAGCTGGAGGTATAGGACACCCTCTGGCTGGGGCGTTTTGCGTCCGCCGTCCTCGCGTGTACACGTGCCCAGCGACTTTGCATTAGCCTTGGAGGCGTTAGCGAGGGTAAAGCGGCGGCAAGGCTATCGGGACTTGTAGTTCGCGGCGGCTAAGTCCGAATTTCGCGGAAGGCTGTTTATCGAACGGCGAGCAAGTTGTTGAGCTGACGTTGACTAGTGATGTCTCCGTTACAAAGTTGTTCCGCCCCATCGAGAGTTGGCACGAAATCCGCTGGATCAATCTCCGGCATCAGCAGTTCCCCAGTAGCATCGACACAGCCATCCCGATTTTTATCGAGGAAGAACTGATGGGAGCGAAAGTCCATGAGCAGGAACGGCTTCTGCTCAAGGAACCGGTCGCAGGCCATGTAGAACGCTGTGATGGCGTGAGGCCCGGTCCGACCCTCGGAGTAGTAGAGGCCATTGATAAGGCGACCAGTCGACACCACGTGTGGGCTGCTGCGCAAGACAAGCGCATTCAGGTCTGGCATGGGCTGCCGTCCCAAACGGCACGACTGCGAGGACGCGGGATAACGGAACGGACGCGCAAAGCTGGCGCTTGTCAGCACCAACAGGGCCGACAGGCAGAGCACGGCTGCAAGCATCACAGCCTCCTCACGTCAGAGCCGCAATTATACCAGCATTTGGGTCAAATGATTAGGTCCCTGCTTGCCAGGTGAAGCTCGCGCGTAATGCCGCTCGCACTTCTCGTGTAATCATCAGTATGGAACTGTCTCACTCTTGGTGTGTGTCCCACGCCGATGTGGAGTTGGGGGGAAGGATGACGCAGTGGGTCACATGACGCACTTCCCTACTGCTGTATCCATCCCTGCGGCCAGATTCATAAAGGGTCGTGCCGCACCAGTGCCCTCCGCGCGTCTCGCCAGTGTCACCAAGGAGTGACCGGTACTGGATCTCCTCATTCGGCACATCATACCAGTTGCCATCGAGATACATTTGCACGCCCCTCGGGGACACGCGGTAAGGCGCAGGCTGGCAATCATGCTCGTCGCAGCAACTCGCCCCGGCGGCATCGGTCAGGCCCGAATAGATATCATGGGCTTCAGACGGAAGTTCAGGAGCCACCGCGAGGATGGCGGCGAAGAGGGAAAACTTGAGAGACATGGGCCACTCCATCCACACAAGGACCTGGCGGCGCTCCTCAGAGCGTCGGGAAACGCTACTGTGTTCATTTTACTCCCAAGTAAGGAGCTTGTCGCGCACCCGCGCGAAGGCCGCCCAAATTCGCATAGGCCTCAGCATGGAACACGGCTAAAGGACGGTCGTTGTTACATTGTAAGTCTGACCGATAGAGGTCAGGATCATGCCCATGCATGACAAGGCAGCCACTTACCGTCGACGGGCCCAGGAGTCCCGTGCCGTCGCCAGGTGGGTCTCTCTGTCGGATGAACGCCAGAAGCTCCTTGACGATGCCACGCGGTTGGAGGCTCTGGCCAAGATCGAGGAGCGCCAGGGCCAACCGGATCGGAGCTTGACCCGAACCTTCCGTGCTGCGGAGGATCCTCTGCTCCAGCGCGCCGCAAATATCCTTACGGAAACGTCCCGGCTCCGAGCCTCGCATCAGCAACTTCAGGCGCAGGTCGACCAGCAAGTTGAACGGATGAAGCAAATCGGGACAGAACTCGACCCGCTCCTGCCGCACCCGTACTGGGAGCTTGCGGTGGTAAGGTGCATCCTCGGGCACGAAAAAGAGTCAGCAGGCGCCGGATACGCATAAATGCTTTGCGGAAAACCGGCCAAAGGAAAGACCTCCTAACCCAAGTGTCGTCCGGGTCAAGGGGCCGCCCACTCTCAAACAGAAGGACAGGATGCCCTCATCGTCCCAACTCATTCGGTCGGGGTATGTTTCATGCTGGGTCTAAGCAAGATCCCCCTCCCGACCATAATCTCCTGCCCCGTTTAACCCTGGTTAGTGGGAGCCTTATCGGAGCAGCATAGGCTCCGAGTGTTCCTCCAGTTGAAACTCCCTCTGGAACCCTGCTCCCTCCCGGCTCTACCCTCCCGCCGGCGAGGGAGCTTTTTTCGTGGCGAGGGAGAGGCTGAGAGGAACACTTCCCGGCCTCTCCCCGCCTGGATGACGAGCGGTTGGGGGCGTGCTCCAGATCCAAGCCAAGAGGGATAGCCGCACCTCCATGGAAGTGGACGATAGCTGACTCTGCAAGGTCCTCCATCAGGACCTAAGGGTGGGTGGCAGACTCCAAGAAGAGCAACTCAGCTTAAAGACAGCGAGTCAAAGCTGCCTTCGACGGGATAGGAGTTCGTGGACCAAGAGCCTGCCGAGCTAGATCTTCCTGTCTTGCCGAAACCACGCCCTCGGATCCCGCGTCTTGAGTTCAGCAGCCGCAATTCCCGGCCGATGAGATGCGCAAGGGCTTGAAAAGTAAATAAAAAGTTAACGCCATGGCGCTGAGGGCAGCCCTGGTGCTGGAAAGTGTTGGAATTTGGTCACAGTATGTAGAAGAACAGACTCAACGGGGCCTTATACCGCCTACAATCGCTTGATCGTGAAACGCCCATCGATAATGTGGCTGCAGCGACGGGGGCACCCCGGTCGTGATCCTGGTGAGTTTAGCCAAACAGGCAGGCTGCCGGGTACTAGGGGAAAAGGGACGTGTTTAGGGCTTCGTCGAAGCACTCGAAGCACAAAAACCCGGCCCCCCAGGGTCTCGAAACTTTGGAGGTTTAACCATGAAGCTCGCTAAGAGCCTCTTCCTCGGATCGGTCGCGGGTCTTGCCGCTGTCGCCGGGGCTCAAGCCGCCGACCTTCCCGTGAAGAAGGCCGCTGCTGTCGAATACGTTCGCGTCTGCTCCACCTACGGCGCAGGCTTCTTCTACATCCCCGGCACCGAAACCTGCCTCCGCGTCGGCGGCCGTGTTCGCGCCGAGTACCAGTACCTCGAGGCGAACGACCGCGAAGACGACTCGATCGGCTTCCGTGCTCGCGGCCGCATCCAGCTCGATGCCCGCACCGCCACCGCCTACGGTCTGCTCCGCACCTTCGTGCGCTTCGACGTCACGCACAACACCGGCGTGTACGGCGGTGACACGGCGATCGTCGACCAGGCCTTCGTGCAGTTCGGCGGCCTGACCGCCGGTCGTACCGTGTCGTTCTTCGACAACAGCGACCTGCCCACCGGCCACTTCGGCACCCTGCGCTTCTCGGACGCTCCGACCGTGAACGCCCTGGCCTACACCTTCTCGTTCGGCAACGGCTTCTCGGCCACGCTGGCGCTCGAAGAGGGCCGCTTCGCTCCGGTGTTCGACCCGGTCCTGATCAACGGCCCGCTCGCAACCTTCCCGGTCGGCTCTCCTGCCGACATCTCGGCTGGCCAGCGCGCTCCTGACCTCGTCGCCAACCTGAAGTACGCTGGCACCTGGGGTTCGTTCCAGGTCTCCGGTGCGGCTCACCAGATCCGCAGCAACGTCCTGCAGGCCTCGAACGGCTTTGACTACGGCATCTTCAACGGCACGATCCCGGACACCGAGTACGGCTATGCCGTGACGGCTCAGGGCTCGATCAACCTGCCGATGCTGGCTGCTGGCGACGCCCTCTGGCTCGCTGCCACCTATGCTAACGGCGCTCTCGCCTACCTCGGCGCGACCGGCAACATCACGGCCAGCAACGTGACGGGCCGCGTGGTCGATGCCTATATCGGCCTCGATGGCGACATCGAGACGGGCGAAGGCTGGTCGATCGCCGGTGGTCTGCGTCACTACTGGACCCCGACCATCCGCCAGAACGTCTTCGGTTCGTACGCTCGTATCGAGTACGGCAACCAGGTTCAGGCTCTGACCGGCATCGACTTCGACTTCAACGAGTGGCGCCTCGGCACCAACGTGATCTGGTCGCCGGTAGCTGGCCTCGACATCGGTGTTGAAGTTCTCTACGCCAACGTCGACACGAACCAGCTGCAGTTCGTCGATGGTCGCCTGCGCGACAGCGGCGACTCCTGGGAAGGCCGCCTGCGCGTTCAGCGCGACTTCTAATCGGCCTGGCCTGATTGGATAGGAGAACCCCGGTGGCGACACCGGGGTTTTTCTTTTGCGGCGTCTCGCGGTGAGATCCCGGGCCCGGTCCAGGAACAGGCAACGCAGAGCATCGGACCCGAAAGGGGACCCACTTTCGGTCCGATGCTCCACTCTTGGCTGGCCCATCGTCCGGGCCTCTGTCTCGATCGCTCGGCCGGATGGTCACCCCTTCGTCATCACCGGGCTTGTCCCGGTGATCCCGCTTCCGGAGGGCGCCGCGCCCTTCCGACCAGGATGGCCGGCACAGGGCCGGCCATGACGTGCGGAGGGTGGCATGACGGGGGAGGGTGTTCGCACCGCCTCACACCACCCGCCACGTCATCACCGGCCTTGTGCCGGTGATCCCGATCCGGTGGAGCGCCGCGCCCCACAGTATCGGGATGGCCGGGACAAGCCCGGCCATGACGTGCGGAGGGTGGCGAGAGGGGCGGAGGGCGGCCATGACGTGGGGAGGGTGTTGTCCCCGGGCGGAGGGTGCCGTGACGCGGGAGGGTGTCATCACCCGCTCACACAACCCGCCACGTCATCACCGGGCTCGTCCCGGTGATCCCGATCGTTGGGAACGCCCGATTGCGGACCATCGTCACGGGCGTAAAGCCGCTTTCCGTCGGCCGCGTCGACGAAAAGGTCGCGATAGCAAAAGCTCATGTCGATCCGGTCATGCCGCGCCACGGCGAACGGCAGTCTTTCTCGTCAGTTGGTGCTCGTCGCATCCGCCGTCGCCGGGATCGCCGGAGCCGGCTTGTCGTTCAGCCGCTGCCGGTAGACGCGCAGGTTCTCCAGCACCCGTTGGACGTAATTGCGGGTTTCGTAGAACGGAATCCGCTCGACCCAGTCGACCTCGTCCACGTCCGGCTTGCGCGGGTCCCCGTAGGTCCTGACCCATTTGATCACGTTGCCGCCGCCCGCATTGTAGGATGCGAACGCGAGGACATAGGAGCCCTTCCAGTCCTCCATCAGCTCGCCGAGATGCGCCGAGCCGATCTTGGCGTTGTAGGACGGATCCTCGATCAGTCGCTTCAGATCGAAGCCGACGCCGAAGCGCTGAGCGGTCCTCTTGGCGGTGGCGGGCATGAGCTGCATCAGGCCGCGCGCGCCGGCGCTCGAGATGGCGCGCGGATTGAAGGCGCTCTCCTGACGGGCGATGGCGTAGACCATCGCCGGCTCGACCTCGTCGCCCACGGGCTGGAACTCGGGAATGGCCGCGAGCGGGTAGGCATGCTGATCGAGGGGAAAGCCCCGTTGCAGCGCCATCTTGCCGACCGCCAGCACCGCGCGGGGATTCTGCTGGGCGGTGGCGAGACTCGCCAGGGCGTCGAGCTGTCCCGGATCGGTCAGGGTCTGAGCGAGGTCGGTGTAGAGGCTCAGGGCCAGATCCTGCTCTCCGATCTGCTGCAGCAGCTTGACCGCCTGGACCGGGACGAGCGCCTCGAAGGCCTGGCGCTCCTCGTCCGTCAACGGGTCGACCTTCCGCAGGGAAATCGTCTGTCCGAGCTTGGCCTGGGCCAATTGCCCATAATAGGTCGTGGGCTGGTCGGCCGCCCGCCCGTAGTAGATCCTGGCGTCCTGTCCCTGGCCGGCAGCCTCGGCCGCGCGCCCCTGCCAATAGGCGATCCGCGAGATGGAGATCGGCGTCGAGGCGGTCTTGGCCACGGCGGCGAAGTGCCTGGATGCCGTTGCCGGGTCGTTCAGGAAACGCAGCGCGATCCAGCCCGCATGGAACTCGGCCTCGATCTGCTGCGAGGGCGATTCGGCCGCGTGATGGCTTGCCACCTCGTAGGCGGTCTTCGGGTCGCCCTTGTCGAGGAGGGCGCGGGTGATCAGGCGCTGCTCGGCCCACCATTCATCGCCGTCGACCCGAAGCTCCGGGTCCTGCGGCGCCTGCATGATGATCGCGGCGGCCTCGGCCAGGTTGTTGCTCCGGCGCTGGAGCAGAGCCTTGGAGAACAGGTAGGAGGGGTCGCCGCGCAGGGAAGCCGGGACGGCCGCAAAGGCCTTCTCGGCTTTCTTCTTGCCCTGGAACACGGCCATTCGCGCCTTGACGAGCAGTTCGTATTCCTTGCCGGCATAGCCGGCGGCGCGCTGGGCGCCGCCCCAGTTCTCCTTGAGAAGGAGCCTCTCCATGCGGAAGCGATGATCGGCCTTCGCAAGGACGTCCGGGAACCGGTCGAGAACGCGGCGCTCCACGTCAGGGCCGAAATTGTCCTCCCGCCAGGCATGGCGGATCTTCTCGTTCGCCTCCTGGAGGAAGCCATCCGCCTGCAGGGCGAAGGCGAGGGCGATCCGGCCGGCGGGCGTGACCGGAGGCTGCTTGGCGAAAAAGGCCCGGACCTGAGAGGCGGGCCTGCGCTCGGCCAGCAGGGCATCCTCGCTTCTCCTCCGAAGCTGGCTGGTGACCGGCCATTGCGGATAGTCCTTCTGGAAGGCGAGCATGCGGTCGAGACCCAGGCTGAAACCGCTTCGGATCGCGAACCATTCGATCAGGGCCTGGGCGGCCGGCTGGGTCAGCTTCGTCTTGAGGATCTGAGCCTCGGTCAGATCGTTGTCCCGGTAAGCCTTGAAGATCTCCGGCAGGTGATCCAGGTCACCCGGCACCGGCGCGCTCGGCACGAAGCTTTCCAGAATGGCGGGCTGTTCCGGAGCCGGCGTGCCGGAAGCGGGTTCGGCGTGGACGGAGAGGACGACGAATGGGACAAGCGCGACGGACGTCACAAGACCGAGGAGAGGACGCATGTTGAGGCTCACCCGCTAACCCCTTGCTGCCGCGTTTTATCTTATTGTGACGACGTTTCTCTTGAGGAAACACTAAGAGCCGAGCTAGGACAACTCCCTGAACGAACGTTTGCGCGCATGCGCCGCACCCCCTATGTGTAAAACCCAAATCCCCACGTGTACCTCGGCCCAAGAGAAGGCCCGGCGCGACCATCGAGGAATGACCCTATGACCCACTTCAAAGGCTCCATCACGGCTCTGGTGACCCCCTTCAAGGACGGGGCCGTGGATGAGGGGGCGTTCCGGTCCTTCATCAACTGGCAGATCCAGGAAGGCACGAGCGGCCTCGTTCCCGTCGGCACGACGGGCGAGAGCCCCACGCTCAGCCACAAGGAGCACGAGCGGGTCGTCGAGATCTGCGTCGAGGAGACCAAGGGCAGGGTGCCGGTGATCGCCGGGGCCGGCTCCAACAGCACCGCGGAGGCCGTGGCCTTCGCCCGGCATGCGGAAAAGGTCGGCGCCGACGGAGTGCTGATCGTGACGCCCTATTACAACAAGCCCACGCAGGAGGGCCTCTACCAGCACTTCAAGGCCGTCAACGACGCCATCGGCATCCCGATCATCATCTACAACATCCCGGGCCGGTCGGTCATCGACATGTCGGTCGACACGATGGCGCGGCTCAACGAGCTCAAGAACATCGCCGGCGTGAAGGACGCGACCGCCAACATGGCCCGGGCGAGCCTGCAGCGTCAGGTGCTCGGACCGGACTTCATCCAGCTCTCCGGCGAGGATGCGACCGCCCTCGGCTTCATGGCCCATGGCGGCCATGGCTGCATCTCGGTCACGTCCAACGCGGCGCCCCGGCTCTGCGCCGAGATGCAGAGCGCCTGCCTCAAGGGCGATTACGCCTCGGCCCTGAAGGTCCAGGACCGGCTCATGCCCCTGCATACCAGCCTGTTCGTCGAGACGAACCCGACGCCCGTGAAATACGCCGCGTCCCTGCTCGGCCTCATGGAGGATACGGTGCGCCTGCCTCTGGTGCCCGCGTCCGAGGGGGCGAAGCAGGCGGTCCGTTCGGCCATGGTCCATGCGGGCCTGATCAACGCTTAAAAAAGAGCTCATGTCCAAAGATCCAAAGACTGCCAACCGGGTCGTCGCCGACAACAGGAAGGCGCGGTTCAATTACGAGATCCTCGATACCTACGAGGCCGGGATCGCCCTGACCGGCACGGAGGTGAAATCCCTGCGCCAGGGCAAGGCGACCATCGGCGAGGCCTATGCCGGACCGTCGGGGGAAGAGTTCTTTCTCTTCAATGCCTACATCCCGGAATACCTTCAGGCGAACCGCTTCAATCACGAGACGAAGCGCCCGCGCCGGCTGCTCCTGCACAAGCGCCAGATCGACAAGCTCATCGGCGCGACCCAGCGCGAAGGATTCACGGTGATCCCGCTCAAGATCTACTTCAACGATCGCGGGCGGGCGAAGGTGGAACTCGGCCTCGGGCGGGGCAAGAAGCTGCACGACAAGCGCGAGACGGAGAAGGAACGGACCTGGAACCGCGAGAAGGCCCGTCTCATGCGCGAGAAGGGCTGACTTTCTCCTTCCGCCCTGAGCGACACCCTCTCCCCGTCATGGTCGGCCATCACCCGCCCCCTCCGCACGTCCTGGCCGGCCCTGTGCCGGCCATCCCGATTGTTTGAAGCGCGGTGCTTCACCGGATCGGGATCACCGGGACAAGCCCGGTGATGACGTGGTGTGTATGTGGTCCGGTGATGCCAGCCTCCCCACGTCATGGCCGGCCCTGTGCCGGCCATCCCGATTATTCGAAGCGCAACGCCTCACCGCATCGGGATCACCGGGACAAGCCCGGTGATGACGTGGCGAGTGATATGGCGGTAGGGGGACCCATCCCGAAGCGGCGCATCGTCGAGTGCGGACCCCGCGGGTCACGAGCGTGACCCGAAGGGCCGCGCCAGCGAAGACCGGGTCCACTTTTCCGTCCGATGCACTAGGTTTCCTATCGAGTGCCTGGGAGGAAAGACATGGCATCCGTCGCTCTGGTGTCCGTTCTCGGCCCCGATCGGGTCGGCCTCGTTGCGGCCATCGCCGAGCATCTGTTCGACGTGGGCGTGAACCTGAGAGACACGACCTTCGCGGCGCTGGGTTCAGGGGCCGAGTTCGTCGCGATCTGCGAGCTTCCCGGGACCCTGACGGCGGGCGAGATCGAGGCCGGCCTCAAGCGGCTCCCCGAGCTCGACGGGGCGGAGATCCGGGCGATCCCCTATGCGTTCGACCCGAGCCCAGGCCCCGCCGGCAACATCACCCATCGCATCGCCATCAGCGGCGGCGACCAGCTCGGCCTCGTGGCGCGCCTGTCGGAGGTCTTCACGCAATACGGGGCCAACATCGTGCGCCTGGAAGCCCGCAAGCTTCCGGAGAGCGAGGGCGGGCTCTATGTGACCCGTTTCGCCGTTTCGATCCCGGCGGGGCAGACCGATCCGTGCCTGGCCACGGTCGGCAACACGGCCGGAGCGCTCGGGTTGAGCTGCCGGGTCGAAGAGAGTTCACTCTGAAACGGCCCATGGCCGGGATGGGCCCGGCCATGGCCGCACCGTTCGGTACACCGCCGTCAGGCTTCGAACTCGTCGTCCTGCGGCTGGCGAATGCCGTAGCGGCTTTCCAGGGCGCCGTTGCGGGGCTGCGGGCGCGTGCGCTCGCCGTTCTCGTTGACGGAGCGCTGCGGGCGGTCGGACGGGTCGCGCCCGATGCGGGAGGCGAGCTGCGACAGGTCGAGGAACTCGTCGGCCTGGCGACGCAGCTCGTCGGCGACCATCGGGGGCTGGGTCGTGACCGTGGAAACCACCGAGACGCGCACGCCGCGGCGCTGCATGGCCTCGACCAGCGACCGGAAATCTCCGTCACCGGAAAACAGGACCATGTGGTCGATGTAAGGGGAGAGCTCCAGCGCGTCGATGGCGAGCTCGATATCCATGTTGCCCTTCACCTTGCGGCGGCCGGCGGAATCCACGAACTCCTTGGTGGGCTTCGTCACCACCCGGTAGCCGTTGTAATCCAGCCAGTCGATCAGCGGGCGGATGGAAGAATATTCCTGATCTTCTACAAGCGCCGTGTAGTAGAATGCCCTGACCAGGGTGCCCCGGCCCTGAAATTCCTTCAGCAGACGCTTGTAATCGATATCGAAGCCGAGAGTTTTGGTGGTAGCGTATAGGTTGGCGCCATCAATGAAGAGAGCGATCCGCTGCTGGCCTGACATAAGTATTCTCTATTCGTGTCTGCCGGAGCGGCATAACAACCTGTATTGTTCGAGCGGCATCTATTATTTACGCTGGCAATAAAATTGCGCGATAAAATCACGACGCGCCGTGAAACTGGCTGCTATTAACCCTTCGGACGAGTAAAAACGACAAAGTAAAATACTTAATGGCGTGTTAATTCCAAGAGTCAAGTTGGCGGAACCAAGGCAGTCAAGCCTTTGTGTGACAAATAAACAGCTATTTACGATTTCAGGCTGCGGCTGCCGGGTTTGACGGCCGGGAGCGCCGCCAGATCGGCCGGGAGCTGGTCCGGCGCATAGGCTGGAATGTCGAGCTGAACCAGGGACACCAGGGGCACGCCGAGGTCGGCCTTGCCGCCCGAACGGTCGATCAGGCAGGCCGCTCCGAGGATCGTGCCGGGATGCTCCCGCAGGGCCGCCAGGCATTCCCGAGAGGAAAGTCCAGTCGTGACGATGTCCTCGACCATGACGACCCGTGCCCCTTCGGGAATCGTGAAGCCGCGCCGCAGGACGAAGACCCCGTTCTCCCGCTCGACGAAGATCGCCTTGGCTCCCAGGTGCCGGGCCGTCTCGTAGCCCGGGACGATGCCGCCGACGGCCGGCGAGACCACGTAGTCGACCGACCCGAAGGCGTCCTTGATCTTCCCGGCCAGCCCGCGGCAGACCCGCTCCGTCCTGGCCGGATCCTGGAACACGAACATCTTCTGCAGGAAGACCGGGCTGTGCAGCCCGGACGAGAGGATGAAATGCCCCTCCAACAGCGCGCCGGCGGAGCGGAATTCGTCGAGAACGTCGTTCGGGGTCATGGCATCGGTCTCCTCGACGGCTGTTTGGCAGGCCGTCCGGCGCGAGGCAAGGGGAAACAGATCGCCCTGGCGCACCGTGCGGAAGAGTGGACCCGGTTTTTCGCAGTCAACGGTGCGCCCCATCCGGGCCAGCCACCCGGCGGCGACGGGAAGGGCGGTGTGAGCGGGTGATGACACCCTCCACACGTCATGGCCGGGCCTGTCCCGGCCATCCCGATCGGAAGAGCGACGCGCCTCAAGCAGTCGAGATCACCGGCACAAGGCCGGTGATGACGTGGGAGGGTGACCGTCGGAGCAGCGCGACCTTTCCACGTCATGGCCGGGCCTGTCCCGGCCATCCCGATCGGAAGAGCGCAAGGCCTCACGGAAGCGGGATCACCGGGACGAGCCCGGTGATGACGTGGAGAAAGTGGTGGGGGCCGGTGCCGACACCCTCCAGGTCATGGCCGGGCCTGTCCCAGCCATCCCGATGGTCCCATGCTCACTTCCTGAAGCGGCGCATCGTGATGGACCTCGGGAAGAACCGGTCCCGTCCGTGATGGGGGCGTTCAGCGGCGCTGGCCCGAGGCCTGCACGAAAGCCTCGAAGAGCCTGTTGCCCGGATGGTCCTGCCTGGCGAACAGCTCCTGATGCCATTGGACCCCGACGGCGAAGAGACGATCGGGAATCTCGATCGCCTCGATGATTCCATCCTCCGCGCGGGCGCTCGCCACCGCCCGGTCGGACAGGGTCACCACGGCTTCGCGGTGAAAGGTGTTCACGGCGAGCGTGGTCTGCCCGACGATGCGCGCGAGCAGGGTGTCCTGCGCGACCGACACCGGATGGACGGCTCCGCGCCGGTCATGGTCCATGACACGGGGCCCGAGCGCCCGCAGGTCCGGCGACAGGCGGCATCCGTGCAGGGCCGCGAGAACCTGCATGCCGTTGCAGATGCCGAGGACCGGCTTGTCGCGCTCCAGGAAGCCGCGCATCAGGGCGATCTCGACGTCCAGCCGTTCCGACGGAGGAGCCTTGGAGACCTGCCCGTCGATGAACCAGGAATCCGGGAAGGCGAAGCGGCCGCCGACGCTCAGGAATCCGTCGAACCCGTCGATCACCGGATCGACCATCTCCGGACCATACGGGATGCCGAAAGGCAGCCCGCCGGCGCGCTGGATCGCGACGAAATAGGCCTTCGCCATGTCGTAGCGCGTGCCGTCCGCACCGGTGTTCTCGTCCATGATGACGGCGATGCGGGGCAGGTGCGGCATGGGAGGTCCTGACGTTCAGGGTCGCGCATTCGAGGGGGGCCGAGGATCGTCGAAGCCGATCTTGATGCGGCGGTTCTGACGCCCCTTGTTGTCCACCTTCAGGATCGTCACGGGTCGCGCCAGTCCGGTCGATGTCAGGTGGGTGCCGCCGCAGCCTTGGCGGTCGAGCCCGGCGATCTCGACGATGCGAACGGTGCCGTCGACACTGCGAGGGGGCGAGACCGCCTTGCTGCGAAAGAGACCCGGCACCGCGGCAGCCTCGTCCCACGGCATCCGGAAGGCGCCGATGGGCAAGTCCTGCGCGATCACGGCGTTGATGGGCCCGTCGAGGGCGCGCAGACGGTCGGCATCGGCGCCGGGAAGATCGAAATCGAGCCGGAACGTGCCGTCGGCGGACAGTTGCGCTCCGGTCAGCAGCGCCCCGCCGAACGCGCGGAACACGATGCTGTTGGCGACATGAGCCACGGTGTGGAGCTCGCACATGAGCCTGCGGAATGCCGGATCGACAGCGACGCGGACGATGCCGGTGATTTCCGTGTCGCCGTCGAACGCGTGCCAGACGCCGCGCTCCTCCGCGTGAACCGCCCGGATGTCGACGGTGCCGTGCGTCCACCACAGCGCGGCCCGGTCCGGGAGCTGTCCACCGCCGCCCGGGAAAACCGGGGATCGCGCGAGGAGAACGGCGCCCGGGCGTGTATCGAGCACCGGCGCATCGAGCTCCAGCGTTCCGGGGTGATCTTCATAGAACGGACGCATCTTCGCTCGAACCGCAAAACGACGCGCCCTTCTTAGCACGAGAGCATCGGGCGTGATATGTGGACCCGCTTTGTGGGCACCCCTTCGTCATCACCGGCCTCGTGCCGGTGATCCCGATTGTCCGAGGCGCGGCGCCTTTCGGATCGGGATGGCCGGCGAGAGGCGGGTGACGACTGGCCGGCCATGACCGGGAGGGTGTCGGCCCGTCAGCGGGTCCCAGCTGCAACGGGAGAGGCCCCCGGCGCGGTCCTCTGGGCTCGCACGATGCGCTAGAGCATCGGACCCAAAAGTGGACCCACTTTTGGGATCGATTCCGATGCTCAATTCCTTAAGCAGCGCATCGTTCGGCGCGGAAAACCGAGTCCACTTTTCCGCACGATGCGCTAGCCCGTGACGCGGTCGACGCGGCTCACCACGCGCTTGGCGCGCAGCTCGGCGATGATGGCATTGAGGTGCTTCAGGTCCCAGACCGTCAGGTCGATGGTCATGTCGGTGAAGTCCTGGGTGCGCCGCTTCATGGAGACGTTGTCGATGTTGCCGTCGTGGTCGGCGATCACCTGGGTGATCTGGGCGAGCGATCCGGGCTCGTTGATGGATTGCAGCTTGATGCGCGCCGGGAACCGCTGGCTCGAGCCCGATTCCAGATCCCAGCGCACGTCGATCCAGCGGTCGGGCTCGTTGTCGAAGGCCGCCAGCGACGGGGACTGGATCGGATAGATCGTCACGCCCTGGCCCGGGGTCAGGATGCCGACGATGCGGTCGCCCGGCACGGCGCCGCCCTCCTGGGCGAAGCGGATCGGCATGTCCTTGTTGAGGCCGCGGATCGGGATGCCGGCGGGATGCTCGCTCCCCGGCTTCTTGGTCGCGCCGTCGGGCTGCCCGCCGCGGCCGTCGGCCCCGGCGCGGCGCTCGTCCAGGTAATCGGGATAGACGGCGCGCACCACGTCGCCGGAGAACATCTCGCCCCGGCCGACCGCCGCCAGCACGTCCTCCACGGAGACCCGCGCCAGGCGGGGCAGGGCGCCTTTCAGCTTCTCGTCCGAGAAAGGCCGGCCGGCGCGCTCGAAGGCGCGTTCCAGGATCTGATGCCCGAGGCCGGTATATTGCCGGCGCACGGCCGCCCGGGTGGCCCGGCGGATCGAGGCGCGCGCCTTTCCGGTGACCACGAGCGATTCCCAGGCGGCCGGGGGCGTCTGGCCCTCGGCGCGGACGATCTCCACCTCGTCGCCGTTCTGCAGCTCCGTGAGCAGAGGCGACATGCGGCCGTTGATCTTGCAGCCCACCGCCGTGTTGCCCACGTCGGTATGCACCGCATAGGCGAAGTCGATGGGCGTCGCGCCGCGCGGCAGGGCGATGAGGCGCCCCTTGGGGGTGAAGCAGAAGACCTGGTCGTGGAAGAGTTCGAGCTTGGTATGCTCGAGAAACTCCTCCGGGTTGTCGCCCTCGGCCAGGAGGTCGATGGTCCGCCGCAGCCACTGATAGGCGCGGCTCTCGGTGGCGAGGCGCGAGTCGCCGTTGACGCCTTCCTTGTAGAGGGCGTGGGCGGCGATGCCGTATTCGGCGACCTCGTCCATGTCCTCGGTGCGGATCTGCAGCTCGACGCGCTGGCTGCCGGGCCCGATCACCGTGGTGTGGATGGACCGGTAGTCGTTCTGCTTCGGGGTCGAGATGTAGTCCTTGTACCGGCCCGGCACCATCGGCCAGCTCGTATGCACGATTCCCAGCGCCCGGTAGCACTCGTCGATGGTGTTCACGATGATCCGGAAGGCGAAGATGTCGGACAGCTGCTCGAAGGAGACGGATTTGCGCTCCATCTTGCGCCAGATGGAATAGGGGCGCTTCTGCCGGCCCGACACCGACGCCTCGATTCCCTGCGCGCGCAGCTTGGTCGTCAGCGTCCGCTCGATCTCGTCGACGAGCTTCTCGCTCTTGGCGGAGAGTTCGTGCAGGTGGCGCTTGATGGCCTCGTAGGCCTCCGGGTCGAGGTTCTGGAACGACAACTCCTCCAGCTCCTCGCGCATCTCCTGGATACCCATGCGGCCGGCCAGGGGCGCATAGATGTCGAGGGTCTCCTCGGCGATGCGCTTGCGCTTGTCGGGCGGCATGAATTGCAGGGTGCGCATGTTGTGGAGGCGGTCGGCGAGCTTGACCAGCAGGACCCGCACGTCGTCGGCGATGGCCAGGAGGAGCTTGCGGAAGTTTTCGCCCTGGGCGGCTCGTTTCGACACGAGATCGAGCCGCTTGATCTTGGTCAGGCCGTCGACGAGCGCGCCGATCTGGGGGCCGAAGGTCCTGTTGATCTCCTCCAGGGTCGCCTGCGTGTCCTCCACCGTGTCGTGGAGAACCGCCGCCGCGATGGTCGCGTCGTCGAGCTTGAGGTCCGTGAGGATCGCCGCCACTTCGAGGGGATGGCCGAAGAACAGGTCGCCGGATGCACGCTTCTGGTTGCCATGAGCCATCATGGCATAGATGTAAGCGCGGTTGAGAAGCGCCTCATTGGCCGAGGGGTTGTAGCGCTTGACCCGCTCGACGAGTTCATACTGGCGCATCATGCGGCCGCAATCTCCTTTTGGCCCTTTATCCGGCTGAAATGACGAAGCTATCGAAGATATTGTACAACGTCTTCGGATCGCAAGCCGAATAGCTTGCCGCAGGCGGCCGATCCCGGGCTTGGTTAAGCCGGCCGACAAAAAAAGCCCGGCATCGAGCCGGGCTTTTCGGGATCGGTGGAGACGCTTATTCGCGGTCGTCGTCGTCCGCGCTGCTGCTGGGCGGCACGAGGCCTTCCAGGCCGCGGAGCAGGTCTTCCTCGCTCATGCGGTCGAACTGGATGTCCGTATCGTTGTCGCCGCCGGTCGACGGGGCGGCCGCCGTATTGCTGAGCATCGGAACGGCTTCCGCCTCCGGCTCGTCCACCTCGACGTATTTCTGCATCGAGTGGATGAGCTGCTCCTTCAGGTCGTCGGGGGCGATCGTCTCATCGGCGATCTCACGCAGGGCCACGACAGGGTTCTTGTCGCGGTCGCGGTCGATGGTGAGCGGCGAACCCGAGGAAATGAGGCGAGCCCGGTGGCTGGCCAGCAGAACGAGCTCAAACCGGTTGTCGACCTTGTCGATGCAGTCTTCGACGGTCACGCGAGCCATGGGGGCTCCTTCTTCAGTCTTGAGGAATTCGGAAGAGGGACCGGATACACCGTCCGGGGCGAGAAAACAAGAGGACGCGTTCCCGGGCAGGGACTTAACCGGACGTGACACCCCGCATGCCGGCCTCGACACCCCGTCGCTATGTTGTTTCAGGCCGGGAGGCGGCGCCGAAGGTGATCCTTGAACGGTTCGCGCAAGGCCATGAACGGAATCGGTCTCGACCGAAGCCTCCTGGCCGGCCGGCGGCGGCCTATCCGGTGATCGGGGCAAGGGCGGCCCGGCATATCCGCGCCTTGACTCCGTGTCTGCGCCTTGACTCCTCGACGCCCGGGTGCGAGTCCCGCGCGGATTCGATCAAACGAGGGTTTCGCTCCCGATGAAGCGCGCATTCATTTTCCCCGGTCAGGGAAGCCAGGCCGTCGGCATGGGCAAGGCCCTGGCCGATGCCTTCCCGCAGGCCAAGGCGGTGTTCGACGAGGTGGACGAGGCTCTCTCCCAGAATCTCTCCACCGTCATGTGGGACGGGCCGGCCGAGGAGCTGACCCTGACGGCCAACACCCAGCCGGCCCTGATGGCCGTGAGCCTGGCGGCCATCCGGGTCCTGGAGGCCGAGGCCGGTCTCGATCTGGCGAAGCATGCCGCTTTCGTGGCCGGTCACTCGCTCGGCGAGTATTCGGCGCTGGCCGCCGCCGGCAGCCTTTCCGTTGCGGATACGGCCCGGCTGCTGCGGATCCGCGGCAACGCCATGCAGAACGCCGTTCCGGTCGGGCAGGGCGCCATGGCGGCGCTCCTCGGGCTCGAATACGACACGGCCCTCGAGGTCGCCCGCGAGGCGGCGCAGGGCGAGGTCTGCGATGCGGCCAACGACAATGGCGGCGCCCAGGTGGTCGTGTCGGGCCACAAGGCCGCCGTGGAACGGGCGGTCGCCATCGCCCAGACCAGGGGCGCCAAGCGCGCCGTGATGCTGGCCGTCTCCGCGCCCTTCCATTGCGCGCTCATGCAGCCCGCGGCCGACGCCATGCGCGAGGCCCTGGGCCGCGTGACGGTCAAGGCCCCGGTCGTGCCCGTGGTGGCCAATGTGGAGGCCGCCGCCATCACCGATCCGGACGCCATCCGCGACGCCCTGGTGCGCCAGGTCACCGGCACCGTCCGCTGGCGCGAGAGCGTGGCCTTCATGGCCGCCCAGGGCGTTGAATCGTTTCACGAGGTCGGTTCCGGCAAGGTCCTGACCGGCCTTGTCAAACGCATCGCGGCCGGCAGCTCGGCCGCCTCCATCGGCACCCCCGAGGATGTCGCCGCCTTCAAAGCCACCCTGAACGGATAAGAGGAGCCCTGCATGTTCGATCTCACCGGCCGCAAGGCTCTCGTCACCGGCGCCACGGGCGGCATCGGCGGCGCCATCGCCCGCGCGCTCCACGCCCAGGGCGCCACCGTGGCCCTGTCCGGAACCCGGCGGGCGGCCCTCGACGAACTGGCGTCCTCCCTGGGCGAGCGCGTCCATGTGGTCGAGGCCAACCTGTCGGACAAGGACTCGGTCGAGGCGCTCGTTCCGGCCGCCGAGGCCGCCATGGACGGGCTCGACATCCTGGTCAACAACGCCGGCGTGACCCGCGACAACCTGTTCATGCGCATGAAGGACGAGGAATGGGACACGGTGATCGCCGTGAACCTGACCGCCTCCTTCCGCCTGTCGCGGGCGGCCGTGAAGGGCATGATGCGCCGCCGCTACGGCCGCATCGTCAATATCGGCTCCGTCGTGGGTTCGACGGGCAATCCCGGGCAGGGCAACTATGCCGCCTCCAAGGCGGGCCTGATCGGCATGACCAAGGCTCTCGCGGCCGAGGTCGCCAGCCGCAACATCACGGTCAACCTCGTCGCCCCGGGCTTCATCGAGTCGCCCATGACGGACGTGCTCAACGAGAAGCAGCGCGAGGGAATTCTGGGCACCATTCCCATGGGGCGGCTCGGCCAGGGCGATGAAATCGCCTCGTCGGTGGTCTATCTCGCCTCCACGGAGGCCGCCTACGTGACCGGCCAGACCCTGCATGTGAACGGCGGAATGGCCATGTTCTAAAGGAACTTATCCCGCTTTCCGGAATCTGTTTGCAGGAGCCGTTCACCCCTCGCCAGACAGGATAAGCTTGTGTTAAGCATGGTCCCGATCAGGTCAAAGGGGTTGACCGGCGCTTAAAAATGCGGCTTTGCACGGCGCAGGATGGCCGTTTCAGCGTTGTCAGCTGAACAGCTGATCTAGATTGATTTCTTAATCCGCCCAATTCCTGAGGCGGCAGCCACTGAGGAAAAAACGATGAGTGACGTCGCTGATCGCGTGAAGAAGATTGTTGTCGAGCACCTCGGCGTCGAAGCCGACAAGGTGACCGACAACGCCAACTTCATCGACGACCTGGGCGCCGACAGCCTGGATACGGTCGAACTGGTGATGGCCTTCGAGGAAGAGTTCAACGTCGAGATCCCGGACGACGCGGCTGAGACCATCGTGACGGTCGGCGACGCCATCCGGTTCCTCGAGAAGAACGCGGCCTAAACGGCTGAAACAGGGCGTCGGATGACTCATTCGACGCCCGAATTTTATGGATCGATAGGGCAAGAATTCATGCGCCGGGTAGTCGTCACAGGTCTTGGCATGGTTACGCCGCTCGGCAGCGGGGTCGATGCCACATGGTCCCGCCTCGTCGAGGGTCAGAGCGGCGCCAACACAATCACGGATTTCAAGGTCGACGACCTGGCCTGCCAGATCGCCTGCCAGATCCCCCGGGGTGACGGCTCCGCCGGCACGTTCAATGCCGACGAGTGGATGGAGCCCAAGGAGCAGCGCAAGGTCGATCCGTTCATCGTCTATGCGATGGCAGCCTCCACCATGGCCCTGCGGGATTCCGGCTGGGAGCCCATGTCGTACGAGGACCAGTGCGCGACCGGCGTGCTGATCGGCTCCGGCATCGGCGGCATCGGCGGCATCTACGAGGCCTCCGTCACCCTGATCGAGCGCGGCCCCCGCCGCATCTCGCCCTTCTTCATCCCCGGGCGTCTGATCAACCTGGCCGGCGGCTACGTGTCCATCGCGCACGGCCTGAAGGGCCCGAACCACGCCGTGGTGACGGCCTGCTCCACCGGCTCCCACGCCATCGGCGACGCGGCCCGCCTCATCGCGCTGGGCGACGCGGACGTGATGGTGGCCGGCGGCACGGAATCGCCCATCAACCGGCTCTCCATCGCGGGCTTCGCCGCCTGCCGGGCCCTGTCGACCAATTTCAACGACGACCCGACCCGCGCCTCGCGTCCCTACGACAAGGACCGCGACGGCTTCGTCATGGGCGAGGGCGCCGGCATCGTCGTGCTGGAGGAATACGAGCACGCCAAGGCCCGTGGCGCCAAGATCTACGCCGAGGTCATCGGCTACGGCCTGTCGGGCGACGCCTATCACATCACCTCGCCGTCCGAGGATGGCGACGGGGCCTATCGCTGCATGGCCGCGGCCCTCAAGCGGGCCGGCATCGACGTCTCGGAGATCGACTACGTCAACGCGCACGGAACGTCGACGCCGCTGGGCGACGAGCTGGAGCTGAAGGCCGTCGAGCGCATCGTGGGCAACGCGGCCGGCAAGCTCTCCATGTCGTCCACCAAGTCGGCGATCGGCCATCTCCTGGGAGCGGCCGGCGCCGTCGAGGCGATCTTCTCGATCCTGGCCATGCGCGACGGCATCGTTCCGCCGACCATCAACCTCGACAATCCGTCCGTGGACACGGCCATCGATCTCGTGCCCAAGCAGGCCAAGCGCAAGGAGATCAACGTGGTCCTGTCGAATTCCTTCGGCTTCGGCGGGACTAACGCTTCGCTCATTCTTCGTCGCGTATCCTGAACCCGGCGACCGCCCGTTACGGCTTTTCGCCATATTCCCCGTTAGGGTGTCGGCGGACCGGCAGGACCGCCGGCCGATACCAGAAAAGCGGCGTAATGTTCGGACGAAAGAAAAAGCTCCTTCTCCCTCCCGTGGACGATTCCGACCACGGCTCGCAGCCGCGTCTGGCACCCCGCTCCCCGAACGAGGCCATCAAACCCTCCATGGCGCCGCCGCCGCCGCCGAAGCTCCGCCGCCGCCGCAGGGGGATGCTGTCGCTCCTGAGCGGCCTGCTGACCCTTCTCGTCGCCGTGGCGATCGCCGGCATCTTCGGCTTCTCCATGCTCCAGCACGAGGTGGCAGTTCCCGGCCCGCTGCAGAGCGACAAGGTCGTGGTCATCCCCCGCAACACCGGCACGGGCGAGATCGCCAACATCCTCAAGGAAGAGGGCGTCATCGATCAGCCGCTCCTGTTCCAGGCCTATGCCCACATGAACCGGCAGCGCGGCCAGCTGAAGGCCGGCGAGTTCCAGTTCAAGGCCGGCACCAGCATCGAGGACGCCATCGACACCCTCATCCAGGGCAAGGCGATCCTGCATACGGTCACGGTTCCCGAAGGCCTGACCAGCGAGCAGATCGTCGCCCGCCTGTATGAGCAGGAGATCCTCACGGGCGACGTGACCGAGACCCCGCGCGAAGGCTCGCTCCTGCCCGATACCTACAAGTTCGAGCGCGGCACGACCCGCCAGCAGATCATCAACACGATGCAGACGGCCCAGCGCCAGGCCATCGAGCAGATCTGGCAGCGCCGCTCCAGCGAGTTGCCGATCAAGTCGCCCCAGGAGCTCGTGATCCTCGCCTCCATCGTGGAGAAGGAGACGGGCCGGGCGGACGAGCGCACCCGGGTTGCGGGCGTCTTCATCAATCGCCTCATGAAGCGGATGAAGCTTCAGTCCGATCCGACCATCGTGTACGGGCTCGTCGGCGGCAAAGGCACGCTGGGCCGCGGCATCCTGCGCAGCGAGATCGAGGCCGCCACCCCCTACAACACCTATGTGGTCGAAGGCCTGCCGCCGGGTCCCATCGCCAATCCCGGCCGTGCCGCCCTCGAGGCCGTGGCCAACCCGTCCCGGACCAAGGATCTCTACTTCGTGGCCGACGGCTCGGGAGGCCATGCCTTCGCCGAGACCTACGAGCAGCATCAGCGCAACGTGACGCGCTGGCGGCAGATCGAGAAGAGCCGTCCGGCTCCCGACGCCACCGATGTGGACCGGGTGGTGCCCGATTCCGCCGACCAGACGAGCCTGCCTCCCGGCGTGACCCCGGCCCTGCGCGGCTCCGCGAATGCGCTGCCCGCGTCGGGCGGACGGCTCGGTCGCGGCTTCGACGCCAGCGAAGGGACCGACAAGGACCCGCTCAAGAACAAGACCTTCGACCTGAACAATCCGAAGAACGTTCCGCCTCTGCGACAGCCGTGACACCGCCCGCCGTCACGGCCGGCGCAAGGCCGGCCATGACGTGCGGAGGGTGTCAGGAAGGGCGGAGGGTGCCATGGCGTGTGGAGGGTGTTCGCACCGCCTCACACCACCTTCCACGTCATCACCGGGCTTGTCCCGGTGATCCCGCTTCTGAGAGGCGCCGAGCCTCACCGGATCGGGATGGCCGCCGAGAGGTGGGTGATGACTGGCCGGCCATGACGTGGGGAGGGAACCCCCACGAAGAAATCGACTGAAGAAATCGACTCTTCGACCGGCGCGCATTATGGTCGCGCCGACTTTTCATTCCGTTCGAGGTTTGCGCATGTCCATTGCGAGCATGACCGGCTTTGCCCGCGAAGCCGGTGTCACCGGTTCCTATCAATGGGCCTGGGAGCTCAAGAGCGTGAACGGGCGCGGGCTCGAGGTCCGGGTTCGCACGCCCTCCGGCCTCGACGCCGTGGGCGAGGACGCGCGCGGCCAGATCCTCAAGGCGCTGACCCGCGGCCAGGGCCAGCTCAATCTGTCCCTCAGCAAGGCGTCGTCTGCTCCCAGGCTGCGCGTGAATCAGGACGTGCTGCAATCGCTGCTCTCGGCGATCGGCGGCCTGACCCTCCCGGACAATGTGCAGCCCGCCTCCCTCGATGGCCTGCTGTCCGTGCGCGGCGTGGTCGAACTGGACGACGATGCCGCCGATCCGTCCCAGGACGAGGGCCTGGTTGCGGCTCTGAAGGCCGGGATCGGCGCGCTGATCGGGTCTCTCAAGGCCGCCCGGCTCAAGGAAGGGCAGGCGCTCGCGGCGGTTCTCGGGCAGCAGCTCGATCGCATCGCCCAGCTGGTCGACGAGGCCGAGGCGGCACCGGCCCGTCGGCCCGAGGCCATCCGCGCCCGGCTGGAGGCCCAGATCGCGGAGCTGCTCGACGGCAGGGCCGGTCTCGATCCCGACCGCCTGCATCAGGAAGCGGTGCTCATCGCGGCCCGGGCCGACATCCGCGAGGAACTGGACCGGCTGCGGGCCCACGTGGATTCGGCCCGCGGCCTCCTGCAGGAAGGCGGGCCCGTCGGACGCCGCCTCGACTTTCTGGCTCAGGAATTCGGGCGAGAGGCCAACACCCTGTGCGCGAAGGCCAATGATGTCTCCCTGTCGTGGATCGGGCTTGAATTGAAGGCCGTGATCGAGCAATTCCGTGAGCAGGTTCAGAATGTGGAGTGATGCGGTGAGCCAGGATTCGAAGCCCCCGGTCGGTCGTCGCGGCCTCATCCTCATTCTGTCGTCCCCGTCCGGCGCCGGGAAGACCACCCTGACCCGCAGCCTCGTGGAGGAGCGGGCCGGCGTGCTCTCGGTGTCCGTCACCACCCGACCCAAGCGCCCGTCCGAAATCGAGGGCAAGCATTACCACTTCATCGACGTGGACGAGTTCAAGGCGATGCGCGAGCGCGACGAGCTCCTGGAATGGGCCGAGGTGCACGGCAACTTCTACGGCACGCCGCGCAAGCCCGTGGAGAAGACGCTGGCCGCCGGCCAGGACATGGTGTTCGACATCGACTATCAGGGCACCCGCCAGGTCCGTCAGAAGCTCCCGGACGACGTGGTGACCGTGTTCGTCCTTCCGCCGAGCTTCAGGGAGCTGAAGGCGCGGCTCGAGCGCCGGGCCGAGGATGCCCCCGAGGTCATCGCCAAGCGCCTCGCCAATGCCAGGATCGAGATGGAGCGTTGGGTCGAGTACGATTACGTCATCGTCAACGAGGACCTCGGCAAGTCCTTCGAGAGCCTGAAGGCGATCCAGACGGCCGAGCGGCTGAAGCGCGAGCGCCTCGTCGGTCTGTCCGACTTCGTCGAAGGATTGCTGGCGGAAAAGATCGACTGACGCTGCCGATGCTCCACTCTTGGCCGGCGCATCGCTGACCGCAAAAACCGGTTCCCACTTTTGCGTCCGATGCTCTAGACCAGCGCGAGCGCGTTCCGGCGCGCGTGGCGGGCGATGGCGTGGGCGATCAGCACCTCCATGAGCTCGTCCTGCGGCAGGCCTCCGGCCTCCCAGAGCTTGGGATACATGCTGATCGCCGTGAAGCCCGGCAGGGTGTTCACCTCGTTGACGAAGAGCCCTTCGTCGCTCTTCGGATCCAGGAAGAAATCGACCCGGGCCAGGGCCTCGCAGGCGAGCGCCTTGAACGTCTGGACGGCAAGCTCCTGGATGCGGCGGCCCAGAGCCGGCGGGACGTCCGCCGGAATGCGCAGGAGAGCGCCGTCCGCATCGACATACTTGGCGTCGTAGCTGTAGAAGCCGTGGCTGTCGGACGGCACGATCTCGCCCAGGGGCGAGGCGCGGACCTCGCCGGCGGCGTCCTCCAGGACCGAGCATTCGATCTCCCGTGCCCCCGTGACGCTGCGCTCCACGAGCACCTTGCCGTCGTAGCGGAACGCGCGCTCGCACGCCCCGTCGAACTCCTCGGCGGAAGCGGCCCGCGACACGCCCACGGACGATCCCATATTGGCGGGTTTCACGAAAAGATCGGCGGTGCCCAGGGCCTCCGCGGCGGCCCGGTAGGCGACACGGGTGCGGGGCGTGAGCGTCAGGAAGGGAACGACCGGCAGGCCGCCGTCGCGCAGGAGGCGCTTGGCGATGTCCTTGTCCATGCCGGCGGCGGAGCCCATCACGCCGGATCCTACATAGGGAACATTGGCCAGTTCGAGACAGCCCTGGACGGTGCCGTCCTCGCCGTTGGGCCCGTGAAGCACGGGGACGACCGCATCGAGGCGCAGGGTTCGCGGCGGCCTGTCGCGGTCGAGCACGATCGTCTCGCCGGACCCGCCCGGCAGAAGGGCCACCTGCGGGGCTCCCTCCGGGATCTCCAGGGACCGGGCGCCGCGTCCGCCGCCATTGCCGCCGTCGCAGAGGAGCCAGCGCCCGTCCCGGCCGATCCCGATGGGGACGATGTCGTAGCGGTCGGGATCGAGGGCGCGCAGGACGTTGGCGGCCGACAGCTTCGAGACCTCGTGCTCGGCCGAGCGTCCTCCGAACAGAAGCCCGATCGTCTTTCGCGCCTGCGCCATGCCCGCTTCCCTTCCCGCGCGGCCGCCGGGGCCGCTCTCGTCGATCCGATCTTGGGAGAGGCGCGGTTAAGGTCTCATGAAAAGGGCCGCCCGGTCCGACACCCTCTCACGTCATGGTCCCCTCCGCCCTTCCTGCCACCCTCACCACGTCATGGCCGGCCTTGTGCCGGCCATCCCGATCGGAAGGGCGCGGCGCCTCTCGTATCGGGATCACCGGGACGAGCCCGGTGATGACGTGGAGGGGGTGTGAGAGGGCGATGATTTCCTCCGCCCTTCCTGCCACCCTCACCACGTCATGGCCGGCCTTGTGCCGGCCATCCCGATTGTCTGAAGCGCGGCGCTTCTCGTATCGGGATCATCGGGACAAGGCCTGTGAGGACGTGGAGGGTGTATGGGCCGGCGATGAACCGGGGGCGAACGCCCTGTCCGCACGATGCGCCAGCCCCTCAGGGCGTGCGCGTCGCATCCCAGGCATTGGCCAGCGCCACATAGCCTTCCACCGGGACGTTCTCGGCGCGGGTCGTCTCCTCGAGCCCGGCGGCCGCGATGACGGGGGCCGGGTCGGCCATGATGGACTTGAGGCTCTGGCGCAGCATCTTCCGGCGCTGTCCGAAGGCCGCCCGGGTCACGGCCTCCAGGGCGCCGATGCGGCAGGGCAGCGGATCGGCCCGCGGGGTCAGGTGGACGACGCTCGACGTGATCTTGGGCGGCGGCACGAAAGCCCCGGGGGGCACGTCGAACAGGATCCGCGCCTGCGTGCGCCAGCCGCAGAGAACCCCGAGGCGCCCGTAGTTCTTCGGATCGCTCTCGTCCGCCACGATCCGCTCGGCCACCTCGCGCTGGAACATGAGCGTGAGCGAGCTCCACCACGGCGGCCAAGCCTCTCCGGTGAGCCAGCCGGTCAGCAGCGCCGTGCCCACGTTGTAGGGCAGGTTGGCGATGATCCTGACGAGCCCGTGGCCCGCCAGAGGGCGCGGGTCGAATTCCAGGGCGTCGGCCTCGACCACGTCGAGCCGGCCCGGATAGCGCGCGGCGATCTCCGCGAGCGCGGGCAGGCAGCGGGTGTCGCGCTCGATGGCGATCACCTTCCCGGCGCCGGCCGCCAGGATCGCACGGGTCAGGCCGCCGGGACCCGGGCCGACCTCGATGACGGTCGCGTCTTCCAGAGGACCCGCGGAGCGGGCGATCCGGCTGGTGAGGTTGAGGTCGAACAGGAAGTTCTGGCCGAGGGACTTCTTGGCCATGAGCCCGTGGGCGCGCACCACCTCGCGCAGGGGAGGAAGGTCGTCGATCTGGCTCATGGGCGCCCCAGGCGGGCGGCGAGCTTCAGGGCCGCCATGAGACTGTCGGGGCGGGCCACGCCCTCGCCGGCGATGTCGAAGGCGGTGCCGTGATCGGGCGAGGTCCGCACGAAGGGGAGCCCGAGGGTCACATTGACCGCCTCGTCGAACGCGATGGTCTTGATCGGGATCAGGGCCTGATCGTGGTACATGGCGAGCGCCGCGTCGTACCGGCTGCGCGCGCGGGCGTGGAACATGGTGTCCGCCGGCAGGGGGCCCGCCGCATCGATCCCCTCGGCGCGCAGGATGTCGACGGCCGGAACGATGACCCCGGCGTCCTCGGCCCCCATGGCGCCGTTCTCGCCCGCGTGCGGGTTGAGCCCCGCGAGGGCGAGCCTTGGACGCTCGATGCCGAACCGATCCCTCAGCTCCCGGGCCACGATCCGGCCCGTCAGGACGATCAGATCGGTGGTCAGGGCGGAGGGCACTTCCGAAAGGGCGATGTGAACCGTCACGGGGACGACGGCGAGCGGCTCGCTCCACAGCATCATCACCGGATGGGGGGGCTCGGCTCCGCCGTCCGCAGCGAGGGCCGCGAGGTATTCCGTGTGCCCCGGGTGCCTGAAGCCGGCCTCGTAGAGAACGTGCTTGGCGATCGGGTTGGTCACGACGGCCGCCGCCGAACCGTCCCGAACGAGCCGCACGGCCCTGTCGATGGATTCGAGGACGGACGGAGCATGGCCCGGATCGGGGCGTCCCGGCTCGGCCGACACGGCGACGCTCAGCGGCACGACTGGCAGGGCGTCGGAAAAGGCGGATTGGACCTGCTCCGGCGCCACGCGCGCGATGGGAACGCTCCATCCGAAGCGGGCCGCGACCCGGGCGAGATGATCGGGATCGCCGAGAACGGCGAAGGGCGGCAGAACGGCCCGATCCCTCTCGAGCCAAGCCCTCAGGCTGAGCTCCGGCCCGATCCCGGCCGGATCACCTTGAGTCAACAGGAGAGGGCGCTGGTTCACACCTGACACCGGGCCGCCGCCCCATCATTCATCGCTCGTGCCGTTCAGGTTCTGCGTATAGCCCACCTCGCCGAGAGACCGGAACTCGAGGCTGAACGCGATGGTGTGGTTCTGGTTCTTCTCGCCCGAATTGCGCACCACCTCGCGCGGGGTCACGCTGTAGCTGACCGAGAAGGTCGTGCATTCGTCCATGTAGCCGAGGCCGAGGGACATGCCGCTCACATAGGCCTTGTCGTCGCTCTCATAGACGGCGTTCGGATTGGTCGCGAGCTGGGCCAGGTAGGTTTCACGCGCCAGCAGGTAGCGGTCCAGATCCAGGAGCACCGAGCCGGTCACGTACCAGTTCGGCGAGATGTCCCACCGGGCCGAGCCGAGCAGTCCCTCGCGACGCAGCGGGAAGCCGATGGCGGGCTGCGCCGCATAATTGGCATAGGTCAGCGAGGTCGACAGCGGCAGGTATGGATTGAAGTTCGCCCGGAACCCGGCCTCGACCCGGTTCACGTCGAAGTTTTCCTGGTCGAAGCGCGCGCGGGTCACGAACGCGAAGTTCGCGTTCGGGGAGATCTGGAAGCGGCCCACATAATCGGAGGCGCGCGAGTCGAGGCCGGAATCCAACCCGACATTGGCCAGGTCGGGCTGCCGGAACGAGTTGCGCCCGGCGATCTGGTAGGACTGGCCGAACAGCACGTTGGCGTAGAAATCGTCCGCGCCGGTCACCGTGTACTGGATGCCGACATTGGCCCTGACGCCACCCTCGACCCGGTCGTAGCCGGAGAACTTGTCCCAGTCGAACAGGGAGGTGTCGTCGAAGACGAGGCTCTGGGCATCCTCGTTCGGGAGGCTGCCGATCCGGGTCTCGTTCGGCCGGGCGATCACCTGGGCGATCGGCTCGAGGATCTGCTTGCCGGAGGTTCCGAGGCTGGCGATGAAGGGATAGCGGTACTCGACGCCGACCGCCGGCATGGCCCGGAACAGAAAATCGTCGTCGGAGTCGAGGAAGTTGCCGAGCTGTGCGTTCTGGTAGCCCTTGAAATCGGGGTCGATCCAGATGTTGTCGGCCCTGACATAGGCGAACGGCGTCCAGACCTGGCCGATGGGGTCGACGAACTCGCGGCGCCAGGACGCCGTGACTGATGCCCGGGAGGTCGTGCCGCTGATGCCGCGCACCAGGCAGGAGGCCGGATCGAACACGATGCAGGTCTGGGCCACGCCGAAATAGGTCGTGTTGGCGACGGACAGCGGGTCGAACTGGGCGGCCTCGCGGGAGATGTGCGTCACGTTCACGTCGATGGCGGCCTCGCCGCCGATGGACGCGGGGGTGAAGCGCTTGTTGTAGTCCAGGACCGGAGCCACGATGGGCTGCTGCTTCTGCCACTCGCTGCTCGACAGGGTCTGGAAGTAGTAGCCGCGCACATCGAAGAAGGACCGGTCGCCCTGCCCCTGGAGGTACAGGGTCGAGATCGATTCCTTGATGTAGTACGAGCTGAGGCTCTCGCTGCGGATCTTGTAGTTCGTCAGGAACCACTTGTCCGAGAGCAGGGCGATGTCCCAGCCCCAGCGCCAGTTCTGGTTGATGTAGAACAGGCCGTTCGTCTCGAGGGAGCCGCGGAAGTCGCGGTTGCCGGCCCCGTTGGGGGGCTGGAGGAAGGCGTCCGGCTCCTGCTGGAAGATGCCGGCCGCCCGGATGTTGTAGGTGCCGTTCTCGAGGCGGTGGCGCCACTCGGCCTGGCCGAGCACGCCCTGGCGGCTCAGGAAGGTCGGGCTGATCGTCAGGTCGTAATTCGGCGCGATGGCCCAGAAGAACGGCACGGAGGCGCCGTATCCGAGCGCGCTCGAATAGATGTAGCGCGGCGACAGGAAGCCGGTCTTGCGCTTCACCGTCGGGTCGGGAGTCCAGAAATAGGGCAGGTAGGCGACCGGGATGCCGAGGAGCTCGAGGGTCGCATCCTCGTAATAGATCGTCCGCTCGCTGTTGTTGTGGATGATCTTGGCGGCCTTGACCTGCCAGAGCGGCGGCCGCTCCGGATTGTCCTTGCAGGGCTCGCAGGCCGTGTAGGTGCCGCGCTCGAACGTCGTGGTCTCGCCCTCGGCGCGCTCGGCGCGCGGGGCCGAGAAGCGGGTCGTGAGGGGGCGGCCCTGCTCGACGGTGGTCTGGACCACCCGCAGGGAATCGATGAAGCCGTTCTTGAAGTCGTCCGTCAGCTCGAAGCGGTCGCCCGTCGCGACCGTGCCGCTGGCGTCCGTGAGCCGGGCATTGCCTTCCGCGAAGACCCGGCCGGTGTTCCGGTCGTAGGTGACCCGGTCGGCCTGGAGGGTCCGGCCCTGGTAGTTCATCTGGACGTCGCCGGAGGCCGCGATCGTGTTCTTGTCGTTGTCGTAGACGATTTCCTTTGCGTCAACGAGCAGCCGGTCCTGGCCGGACCCCGACTGGGCGCGGCCGGCGATGGCCTCGTTCAGGGTCGCCTGGGCAAGCGCAGGCACAGACACAGCAGCCAGCAGAGCCGCTGCGATCGCAGACGTTGCGATCGTTGTCCTAAGCCGCCGCATCCCCACTCCTTCGCAAGCCTTCTTGTCGAGGACGGTCAGCCGTCCTCTTGGTGCAATAATGCCAAGGTCCCTAACAGACTGCCTACTACAGCCGGGAACCAGGCTGCAACAAGGGAACTGATGATTCCGGACGCGCCAAGCTCCGCCATTAGCTCCGTCGCGACATAAAGCACGAAGCCGGCAGCGACGCCACCCAGAACCATCATCGCTACACCGCCAAATCGAAAGAATCTTAACGATACGGATGCGGCTACGAACACCATCGCGATGAACAGCAGCGGGCGCGCCAGAAGCAGGTCGTAGTGGAGCTGGTAGGGCGTGACGTTGATGTCCGCCTGCTCCATGCGGTCGATCGTCTCCTTGAGGTCCCAGAACGGGACCGCGTCCGGATCGGTGAAGCTCTGTCGAACCTGCGAGGGCTGCAGGTTCGACGCGATCAGGTAGCGGTCATGCGCCTGGGGCTCCTCCGTGGCCGACAGGATGCGGGCATCCTTGAGCTCCCAGAACCCCTCGTGCAGGGTCGCCTCCTTGGCTTCGACCCGGTGGGTGAAGACGCCCATGGGATCGAAGGCATAGACCGTGACGCCGACGAGGGTCGCCGTATCCGCATTGGAGCCCTCGCCCCGGAGGATGGCCTGTCCGTCCTGGCTCCTCTGGCGGATCCAGATCGGCTTCTCGCGGGTTTGAACGGGGCGGGAAAAGATCTGCGTCTCCAGGGCGGTGCCGCGCTGCTTGAGGATCGCCGAGACCGGGTTGTAGACGGTCACGGACACGATGCCGATCAGCAGGGCGATCAGGAGTCCCGGCTGCAGGAACTGCCAGGCCGAGATGCCGGCGGCCCGGGCCACGACCAGCTCGAGCTTGCGGCTGAGCTGGAGGAGGGCGGCCATGCTGCCGAACAGCACCGCGAAGGGCATCACCTGCTCGGCGATGGCCGGCGTGCGGAACAGGGCCAGCTGGGCGATCACCGCGGTCGTGGCGGCCGGCGCATCGCCCGCCCGGCGCATCAGCTCGACGAAGTCGAGCGTGTAGACGAGGGTGAAGACAGTCGCGAAGACAAGGAAAATCGTCTTAATGAACTGTCGCGAGAAATAGAACCCGAGGGTACGGCCGATCAGCATGGTCACGCCTTCTGAGGTGCCGGGGAGCGTGACGGCAGCAGGCTGCGGAGCGCGGCCTGCAGCCTCGCATGCGCGGACCGCATGGCCGGTCCGTTGAAGATGAGCAGCAGGCTCACCAGGATGCCGGTGAGCGGGATGCCATACATGGCAACCACCGCCACCGGGGTCCGGGCCACGGCGCTCGATGCGGCAAAGCCCAGGATCCGCAAGAGAACGATGGCGACGACCGCCCCGGCCATGGCGATGCCGCGCCCCTGGCGGGTGGTCCGGGCCTCCCCGAGGGCCGCGAAGGCGATGACCATCATGGCGAGCGGGTAGAGCCAGGAGGACAGGCGCTCGTGCAGCTCGGCCCGGAAGCGCCCCCGCTGCTCCTGGTAGATCAGTTCGTTCTTGTCGGGGAACAGGAGCTGGGTCGTGCTCCGTTCGCGCGGCTTGTAGATCACCTCGCCGCCTTCCTTGTTGAAGGCGGACAGGTCGACCGCATAGCGTTCGAAGGCCACGATCGACGAATCGCGGCTGTTGGGCTCCTTGCGCTGAACGCTGCCCTTCTGAAGCACGAGATAGGCGTTTCCGCCCTGCTCGACGGTCTGGCCGCGCTCGGCGAGATACACGATGGCTTTGTCCTTCTCCCGGAGATCTTCCATGAAGATACCCAGGAGGGCGTCCCCCGAGCGTTCCCGGTAATGGAACGTGATGCCGCTATCGAGGGTGATGAACTGCCCCTCCTTGGCCATGGTGCCGACGAAATCGGCCCTGATCTTGGTGAAGAGCTGGCGCATTTCCTGGAAACTGGCGGGCATCAGATAGAGCGAGATGATCGCCACCACGACGCACACGAAGGCCGCCAGGGCCAGGAAGGGGCGCAGCAGCCGCTGCGGCGGCATCCCGCCGGCGCTCATGACGATCAGCTCGGAATCGCCGTTGAGCTTGTTCAAGGTGTAGAGCGTCGCCAGGAACAGGGCCACCGGGGCGATGACGTTGATCAGGGCCGGCAGGGACAGGCCGGTGACGGTCAGGAAGATGAAGAGGGTCTGGCCCTTGCCGGTCAGCAGGTCGAGTTCGCGCAAGGCCTGCGTGATCCAGATCACGCCCGTCAGGGCGACGAGACACGCGGCGAAGGCATTGAATGTGTTCTTGAGGATGTAGCGTTCGAGAAGTGTCATGAAGCCCTTCGCCCCCGGGCGGCGCAGCCCTGGGTATCCTGTCACATGATCTCAGGCAAGACGGCTGTTTTCAACAGATCGGGATTGCGCCATTTTCACGGCGGCTTCCCCGTGCCTTAACCCGCCATATGATATATGTCCCCAGGCGTCAGCGTCGCAGCCGGCCTGAAGACCGGCGAT
Source organism: Microvirga yunnanensis (assembly GCF_025460875.1). NCBI lineage: Bacteria > Pseudomonadati > Pseudomonadota > Alphaproteobacteria > Hyphomicrobiales > Methylobacteriaceae > Microvirga > Microvirga yunnanensis. Next base: position 22,340 of record NZ_JAMXFI010000047.1, on the reverse strand, counting down.
GTGCATCACAACAAAGAGGATTTCATGGCCGACAGCTTCAAGATCGACTTCCAGCCCCACGGCGCGGTCGAGACCGGCGACCTCGTCGTCTTCGTCGGGGAGGATCTCAAGCCTTCGGACGCGGTTGCCCGGCAGATAGGCCCGGAGGCGGTCGATCTCATCGCTAAGGCTGCGGCCGCCGAGACGTTCAAGGGCAAGGCGAAGTCCTCGATGTCCATCGTCGTCCCGGCGGGCCTGTCCGTCGACCGGCTGATCGTGATCGGCCTCGGCGGCGAGAAGGACCGGGCCGGCCTCGACTTCGTTCAGCTGGGCGGCCTGGTGGCCGGAAAAGCCAACGGCAAGGTCGCCACGGTGGCGCTGGACCTGCCCGGGGTCGAGATCACGCCGGATGCGGTCGCCGACATCGCGCTCGGCGCTCAGCTGCGCCGCTACAGCTTCGATCGCTACAAGACCAAGAAGGACGACAACGGCCCCGATGCCGGCCGCCTCGTCCTGAGCGTGTCCGATCCCGCGGCCGTCAAGAAGATCTACAAGGCCCGGGAGGGTCTCCAGCAGGGCGTGGTCCTCGCCCGCGACCTCGTCAACGAGCCGCCGAACGTGCTCGGGCCCGAGGAATTCGCCGCCCGGGCCCAGGCTCTGATCAAGCTCGGCGTGGAGGTGGAGATCCTCGACGACAAGGCCATGCGCAAGCTCGGCATGCAGGCCCTTCTCGGCGTCGCGCAGGGCTCCGTGCGCGGCGGCCGGGTCGCCATCATGCGCTGGAACGGCGGCAAGCCCGGCGACAGCCCCATCGCGTTCATCGGGAAGGGCGTGGTGTTCGACTCGGGCGGCATCTCGATCAAGCCCGGCGCCGGCATGGAGGACATGAAGGGCGACATGGCCGGGGCGGCCTGCGTGGTGGGCCTCATGCATGCGCTCGCGAGCCGCAAGGCCAAGGCGAACGTGGTCGGGGCGATCGGCCTCGTGGAGAACATGCCCGACGGGAATGCGCAGAGGCCCGGCGACATCGTCACCACCATGTCCGGCCAGACCATCGAGATCATCAACACGGACGCCGAGGGGCGCCTCGTGCTCGCCGACGTGCTCTGGTACGTGCAGGACCGCTTCAAGCCGAAATTCATGATCGATCTGGCGACCCTGACGGGCGCGATCCTCGTGGCCCTGGCCCAGGAATATGCGGGGCTGTTCTCGAACGACGACGAACTGGCCGAGCGCCTGACCGCCGCCGGAAAGGCGACCGGCGAGCGCGTGTGGCGCATGCCGCTCGGGCCGGAATTCGACAAGATGATCGAATCCAAGTTCGCCGACATGAAGAACTCGGCGGGCCGCTTCGGCGGTTCGAGCACGGCGGCGGCCCTGCTCCAGCGCTTCGTCAACGACGTGCCCTGGGCCCATCTCGACATCGCCGGCACGGCCATGGGCTCGCCGGCGACCGAGATCAACAATGGCTGGAGCTCCGGCTGGGGCGTGCGCCTCCTCGATCGCCTCGTGCGCGACCATTACGAGGCCTGAGGATGACGGCCGAAAAGGACCAGGCACGCCTTCAGCCCGTTGCACCCGCAGGGGATTGTGATCGTCGATGACCGAGGTCCTTTTCTACCACCTGCAGCATCAGCCCCTCGAGGCCGTGCTGCCCACGCTCCTGCAGAAGACCCTGGAGCGGGGGTGGCGCGGGGTCGTGCAGGTGACGACCGAAGAGCGCATGTCGGCGCTCGACGATCACCTGTGGACCTTTGCCGACGAAAGCTTCCTGCCGCACGGGACGGACCGGGAAGCCCATGCGGCGGACCAGCCGATCCTCATCACCCTGTCCGGGGACAACCCCAACGGCGCCTCGATCCGCTTCCTGGTCGAGGGCGCCGATCTGCCCGAGGACATCGCCGGCTACGAACGGCTCGCGATCCTCTTCGACGGCAACGACGTCCAGGCCCTGGCCTTCGCCCGCGACCAGTGGCGCGCCGTGAAGGAGGGCGGCCACGACGCGACCTACTGGCAGCAGGACGAGCGCGGACGCTGGCAGCGGAAGGCGTGAAACCCTCGCCGGAGCCATCGTCCCACCGCCCGACAGACACCCTCCGCACGTCATGGCCGGCCTTGTGCCGGCCATCCCGATCCGAAGAGCGCGGCGCTTCACAGGAGCGGGATCACCGGGACAAGCCCGGTGATGACGTGGCGGGTGGGAAGAGCCCGGTGATGACGTGGCGCGTGGCACGGGCCAGTGACGACACCCTCCGCACGTCGTTCCGGCCTCGTGCCGGCGCCCGCACACGAAGACTTCATCGGGCCGGAACTTGCCGCGGCAGGGCGGCTCTCCAGTTTCAGGGAGGCCGAAAGGAACTCCCGATGACCCGAGCGACGCGTCTTCCCCTCCATGCCGCCCTCGTCCTGTCCCTGGCGATGCCCGTTCTGTCCCTGGCGATGCCCCTGGGAGCCGCCGCGCAGGAACAGGCGGGCAGCCGCGAGCAGCCTCAGGGCCAGCCGCAGGAGGCGCGCCGGTCCCGGCCGGAGGCGCGGGACAACCAGGCGCTCCCGCCGGAATCGGTCACGCGCCACACCCTGCAGCTGCCGGGGCGGACCCTGTCCTTCACGGCCACCGCCGGGCATCTGACGCTGACCGACCAGCAGGGCGCCCCCCAGGCCGAGATCGGGTTCGTCACCTACACCCGGGACGATGCGGACCCGGCGACCCGGCCCGTGACCTTCGCGGTGAACGGCGGGCCCGGCGCGTCCTCGGCCTATCTGCATCTTCTCGCGGTCGGTCCGTGGCTGCTGCCGACGGATGGGCCGGCGATCAGCCCCTCGGCGTCTCCGGCCCTCGTGCCGAATGCCGAGACCTGGCTCGACTTCACGGATCTCGTGTTCGTCGATCCGCCCGGCACGGGCTACAGCCGCGTGGTCGGGGGCGACCCGGTGCGCGAGCGGTTCTATTCGGTGGCCGGCGATATCGACGGGCTCGCGGCCTTCGTGATGCGCTGGCTGAAGGAGAAGAACCGGCTCGTCTCGCCCAAATTCTTCGTCGGCGAGAGCTACGGCGGCTTCCGCGGACCGCTGCTGGCCCAGAAGCTGCAGAACGACCAGGGCGTCGGCTTCAGCGGCCTCGTGCTCGTCTCGCCGGTCTTCGACTTCGACTGGCTCGAGCAGGGGACCGCCGGGGCGCCCTGGACCTATTCGGCCCTGCTGCCGTCGCTCGCGGCCGCGAAACTCTCCCGCACCGGGCCGGTGTCGCGGGAGGCGCTCAGGGACGCGGAGGCCTACGCGTCCGGCGACTACCTCGTCGACCTGATGCGGGGCCTGCAGGACAGGGCGGCCGTCGACCGGATCAGCCGGCGCGTGGCGGAGCTGAGCGGGCTCGACCCCGAACTGACCCGCCGCCTCGCCGGACGCGTCGACATGCGCACGGTCCAGCGCGAGCTGAGGCGCGGATCGTCCGAGGTCGTCAGCGCCTACGACACAAACGTGGCGATCGCCGACCCCAATCCGGCTTCCCAGTCCTCGCGCTTCGACGATCCCGTGCTCGACGCGATGACGGCGCCCCTGTCGAGCGCGATCATCCATCATCTGACGGACACCCTGAACTACAGGGCGGACGGGCGCTACAACCTCCTGAACGGGTCGGTCAACGGGGCATGGCGCTGGGGCGGCGGCCGCAGCGGTCCCGAAAACCTCGACGAGCTGCGGCAGGCTCTCTCCCTCGACGGCAAGATGCGCGTGCTCGTCACGCACGGTTTCACCGACCTGGTGACGCCCTATTACGCCTCCCAGCTGCTCCTCAACCAGCTGCCCGAACTCGGTCCCCAGCCGCGTGTCACGCTGAGTGTTTACGAAGGCGGCCACATGTTCTATTCGCGGCAGGCGTCACGGCAGGCCTTCAAGGCCGATGTGCAGCGCCTCTTCGACGAGGCCCTGCAGGCGAGGGCCGACAACAGGGATTGATGGGGATGCATGTGAAGGTTCTCTCGAGCGTCGCTTTCGTCGCGCTGGTTCTGGCGGCCTGCACCAGCACGGGCAGCGCTCCGCCTGCTCCTGCCGTAACGATCGCTCCGGCGCCGATTGTCGCTCCGGGACCGGCCATCGACGGGCCCACGCTCGGACCGGACGGCCGCTGCACCGTCACGGGATTCGGCCGGGCGACCACCATCGAACCCGGAATCACCGAGTGCGATCTCGTGCGCCTGAAAGGCAAGCCGGCCACCGACGTGCTGGTCGGCGAGAGCGGCAAGGGCCAGCGCGAGGTCCAGGTGCTCTATTCCGAGCCCGGCGGCCGCGAGCTGTATTTCTTCGTGAACAACCGGCTCGACCGGATCGTGAAGCCTTAAGAGCGCCTCGCGCCCACGGGTCTCAATCATCGGACGTGTGATCGACCTCACGCCCGATGCCTTAGCTTTTGTTTCAAAGCATCTTTTCACGCCAAACCGGTTCCCACTTTTGCGTTCGATGCTCTGGCTTTTGTTGTGGAGCATCTTTTCGCGCAAAACCGGTTCCCACTTTTGCGTCCGATGCTCTAGGCCCGCGCCAATCGCCGGCCATCCCGATTGCTTCGGGCGCAGCGCTTCAGACGATCGGGATCACCGGGACAAGCCCGGTGATGACGGGGTGTGTTGGTAGAAGCCGGTGCTGCTCTCTCCCCACGTCATGGCCGGCCTTGTGCCGGCCATCCCGATCGGAAGAGCGCGGCGCCTCTCGCATCGGGATCACCGGGACAAGCCCGGTGATGACGGAGTGGATCGGCCGGGCGATCAAGACAGGGGCCCGAGCGATGCGCCGCTCAAAGGCTCGAGCATCGACGACATGGGCTCATCATAGGGCGGCTGCGGCATCCATGTCATGCCCCCGGAGCCGGCGATGCCTCATGGCGCTGACGCGGGATCGGTCGTCAGACAGGGCGCCTGATGCGGCATCCCGCCCGGGAGGTCGCGCGGTCGTAGAGACGTCGGATGTCGTCGAGGCTGCGGATCGCCGGGCCGGACCGTCTCTGGATCACGGCGCTCAATTGCCGGAACTTGTCGTCGGACCAGTCCTCGATCACAAGGGCCACGGCCTTCTTGAGAGGGAGCGTCGCGACCTTCACGGGCAGAAGGTCGGCATTTCTGGACGGCCTGCCGATGGCAAACAGATCGACGATCTCTTCGAGATCATGAGCAGCGGTCACAATCCTCTCCCTGCCTCTCCCTGCGGGCCCGACCTGGCGCGATCACGGGCAGAGGAATGTCGCAGTCCACGACGCGGGCCTTCAAATGACCAAAGGAGGTAAGCAACAGCCATCATGGGCATGGGCCTTTCCGGCCCTCGAAACCGGATGACCTCGTCAGCGCCAGACGCACGGGAAGGGGGCCAGCGGATCGTTGTCGTTGCCCGGTTCGACCTCCCGGGCTCTGAAGGGTGCAAGCGGCACGAAAGCCCGCGAGAAGAGCCTTGCCGTGCAGTAGGACATCACCTGATTCATCCGAGCCTCCATCAAAGGCAGCCGAAGGCTACCTTAGGGATAGCTGGACAGATGTGCTGTCCCGCACGCGATATTACCTTACGGCATCATTACCTAACCGCATGCTGCGCCGGGAAGGCGGCACGCTTCCCATGCAGGCGGGCTTTCGATTTGATCGGCAGGCGGGACCCATTGTCATTGACGGCGGACGCCGAACTGTCCGTCAGATGGGCCAGCGGCAAGAGACCCACCTCGAAGACTTTGTCGGTGCAGGCGGAAATCTGGATTCTCATCGGTCAGCCTCCCCCATAAGGCTCTTTCGAGAATACGTTCCTGCTCCGATTCTGCGCGGGCCCCGAGTAGGTAACTCCGGGGCCCTGCGGGGGTAGGCACGAGGGGGTACGGGCCGGATCGCCGTGCCCGCACCCCGATCCCGGGCCGGATGCCTGCCGGTCCGCGCTCTGCCTCAATAGACCTCGTAGCGCCGGACGGGCCGGTCATAACCGTCGTCTCTGTCATCGCGGTCGTAGCCGCGCCGCGGCGGCGGGCCGCGATATCCGTCGTCGCGCCACCGGTCGCCCCGGTCGTAGCCGCGCGCCACGAACGCGCAGCGCTTCGGAATTCCTGGCGCGGGATCGCCGAAGACCCGGTTCGAGCACGGGACGCCACGCTCCCGCACGAACATTTCCGCGCTCCGCCCGGGAACGCCGTAGATGACGCGGGTGGGGTAGGGGACGCGGCAGAATTCGTGTTCCCGCGCACAGGGCACCAGGCTCTGGGCCTGTGCCGCCGGCATCGTCCCGAAGAATGCGCCGGCGGCCAGGACCGCCGTTGCCAATACTGCGCGAAGCATGTCTCGTTCTCCATCGTGAGGTCGTCACTGTACGGCGCCGAGGATGAACGATGTTATAACGCGTTGTTCAGGGGCGATTGTCCGTCTCGCGGCCAGCTGCCGGATCCGCCCCTACGACGACGAAGAACCGTCCGCCGCCGAACAGGATCCGGTCGCCCGCGGACGGACGCGGACAGGCGACGCGAGCGTCGCCGACCCGGCAATGTGCTACGCGCCCGCTTCCTCGATCTCGCTGCTCAGCGTCAGCCATTCTTCCTCGACGGAGGCCAGGGTCCCGGCCGCTTCGGCGCGCATCCTGGACAATTCGGTGGCCTTCGCCGGGTCCTTCTGGAAGGCGGTGCCGTCGGCGAGCGCGGCGTCGATCTTGCCGATCACGTCCGTGAGCTTCGCCATCCGGCCTTCGAGCCCCTCCAGCTTCTTGCGCAGGGGCGCCAGCGCCACCCGCCGCTCGGCGGCGGCGCGACGCTCGTCCACCTTGGAGGCCCCGGGCGCCTGCGGCTTGTCGGAGCGCCTCTGCGGATCGAGATCGCCGGAGAGCACGAGCTGGCGGTAATCGTCCATGTCGCCGTCGAAGGGCTTCACGCCGCCGTTGCCGACGATCCAGAGCCGGTCGGCGCAGGCCTCGATCAGGAAGCGGTCGTGGCTCACGAGGATCACGGCCCCCGTGTAGTCGTTGATCGCTTCCATGAGGGCCGTGCGGCTGTCGATGTCGAGATGGTTCGTCGGCTCGTCGAGGATCAGCAGGTGAGGGCCGTCGAAAGCCGCCAGCCCCATGAGCAGGCGCGCCTTTTCGCCGCCCGACAGGGCGGAGACCGGCGTGTCGGCCTTGGCGCCGGGGAAGCCGATCTGCGCGGTCCGGGCCCGGATCCTGGCGACCGGCGTATCGGGCATCCGCTCGGCGACGTGGTCGTAGGCGGTCGCCTTGGGGTTCAGCTCGTCGAGCTGGTGCTGGGCGAAATACGCCACGTCCATGCGGCCGGGCGTGCGCATCTCGCCCTTCATGGGCGCGAGCCGGCCGCCGATGAGCTTGCAGAAGGTGGATTTGCCGTTGCCGTTCGAGCCGAGCAGCGCGATCCGGTCGTCGGGCGCGATCGTCAGGTTGAGGCGGTCGAGCACGATCCGCTCGCCGTAACCGACGGCGCCGCCCTCGACCGTGATCAGCGGCGGCGCGGCGGGACGGTCCGGGCCGGGCAGGTTGAAGGGCAGCACGTCGTCTTCCACGATGGTCGCGATGGGCTCCAGCTTGGCGAGGCGCTTGACGCGGGACTGCGCCTGCCGGGCCTTCGAGGCCTTGGCCTTGAAGCGGTCGACGAAGGCCTGGAGATGCTTGCGTTCGGCCTCCTGCTTGGCGGCCATCTTGGCCGTCAGCTCGCGCTTCTCCGCGAACTGCTTGGCGAAGGACGTGTAGCCGCCGCGGTAGATCGTGAGCTTGCCCCGGTCGAGATGGAGGATGTGGTTCACGCAGGCGTCGAGAAGCTCGCGGTCGTGGCTGATGACCAGCACCGTGTGCGGGTAGCGTCCGAGATAATCGTAGAGCCAGAGGGTGCCCTCGAGGTCGAGATAGTTGGTCGGCTCGTCGAGGAGCAGCAGGTCCGGCTCGGTGAAGAGCACGGCCGCGAGGGCCACGCGCATGCGCCAGCCGCCGGAGAAATCCGAGCAGGGCCGGTTCTGGGCCTCGGCGTCGAAGCCGAGGCCGTGCAGGATCGCGGCGGCGCGGGCCGGGGCCGAGTGGGCCCCGATATCGGTGAGCCTGGTCTCGATCTCGGCCCGGCGGAGGCCGTCCGCCGTCTCGGCCTCGGCCATGAGGGCGCTGCGCTCCCTGTCGGCGGCGAGCACCACGTCGATCAGGGATTCCGGGCCGCCGGGCGCTTCCTGGGCCACGGCGCCGATCTTCATGCCCCGGGGCAGGGTGACGCCGCCGCTCTCCGTGGCGAGCTCGCCCTGGATGATCCTGAACAGGGTGGTCTTGCCCGCGCCGTTGCGCCCGACGAGCCCCACCTTCGCGCCGGCGGGCAGGTTGAAGGAGGCGCGGTCGAGGATCAGCCGGTCGCCGATGCGGTAGGTCAGGTCGTTGACGTGAAGCATGTCGCCTTTTGGCGCGTGATCGCCGCTCTTGCAAGGTCTCGGGCCCAGGCCGCGACCGGACGCCACCTAGCCTGAATCGCCAGTGACAAGACCCGCAATGCCTGGGAAAGGGATGGGTCAAATGACATACTGGCTATGGAAAATTTGTGCTATAGCCAAGGATAGCATTCAGGGGGAGAGGACCGATGGCGCGGCTCGCCGGGATTAAGCTCTTCAAGGGATTGGACATCGATCTCGAACGTTTCGAGGCGCGGGCCAACTGGCGCCGCTTCGACCCCGAGGAGGTTCTGGTCGACTTCGACGAGCCATCGACCGACGTCTATTTCCTCCTCTCCGGCGAGGTCCGGGTCCTCATGCGGACGGCCTCGGGCAAGGAGGTCATCCTCTACGAGATGAAGCCCGGCGACCTGTTCGGCGAGCTGGCGGCGCTCGACGGCGTGCCCCGTTCGGCCAATGTCACGGCGCTCACCCGCGGCGAGGCCTGCGTGATGCCCGCGACGGTCTTCAAGGAGCTTCTCTTCTCCCACCAGCCCATCGCCGAGCGGCTGTTCTGCCTCATGGCGTCCCGCATCCGCGAGCTGAACGCCCGCTTCATGGAACAGACGGTGCTCGATCTCCGGCACAGGCTCTATTCGGAGCTCCTGCGCCTCTCGACGCCCCGTCAGGACCGGTCGGGGGAGCGGGTCATCACCCCGCCGCCCTTCCACCACATCGTGGCCGCCCGGATCGGCTGCCGGCGCGAGCAGATCACCCGGGAATTCACGATGCTGACGCAGGAAGGGCTGATCGAGCGCACGCGCGGCGCCCTGATCCTGCGGCAGCCGGACGTGCTCAAAGCGCGCGTGGCCGAGGCGATGCAGACGGACCACTAGACGCATCCTTCGGGCCGTAGGCGGCGAAGAAGACCCGAAGCGCGTGCTCCACGTTCTTCTGGATCTCGGCTTCCGTCGGCGGCTCTCCCACCGAGAAGAGCAGGCGGCGCAGCATGCCCGACACGCACAGGTCGAGGAAATGCTGGGCGGCCACATGGGTATCCTCGATGGACAGCCGGCCCGCTTCGACCTGGCGGTCGAAATAGGCGCCGAGGCGGGCGAGCCCCTGGCAGGGACCTGCCTCATAGAAGGCCTGGCCCAGATGGGGGAACTTCTCGGCCGCGCCCATGACCATGCGGATCGACGAGATGTGTTCGGGCTTGCCCATGCGGCGCAGATAGCCGAGGCCGAGCGCCTTCAGGACGCCGCGGACGTCGGGATCGTTCGCATCGAGCTTGAACAGGACCTCGGCCAGGCCCCGCTTCTCCTCGGTGGTCAACGCGGCGAAAAGGCGTTCCTTGCTGTCGAAATAGACGTAGAGCGTCCCCTTGGAGACACCCGCCACCTTGGCGATCTCGCCCATGCTGGCGCCGTCGAAGCCCTCGGCCAGGAAGACCTTGCGGGCGCCCTCCAGGATCTGGCGGCGCTTCGCGTTCTCCGGGCTCTCGTCGGCCGGAGAGGAAAGTGCCTGATCTCGGGTGCTGTCATGCACGGCGCACATAGCCTATCTCGTATCCTTTTTCGTTTGCGCTATTGACCGAACGGTTCGGTCAACTCATATATGGCAGGCGACTGGCAGATATCAAGTCTGCAACGATAAGCCCGAACCATTTCGATCGACGGGCTTTAAGTTGGCTTGCAGAGGTTCACATGGCTTACCGGGATGAGTTTGAGCAGGGCGCCAAAGAGCGCCCCGAGACGGCCAAGGGCGGGCAGCCCGTTCAGGCGCCCGAGCCTGTCCAGGCGCCGTCCCGGGCCGCCGAGCCCAAGGCACGCAAGAAGGGTTTCGGAAAGAAGCCCGTGATCCTGGCGATCCTGGCGGCTGCTCTGGGATTCGGCGGCTACGAGGGCTACCACTGGTGGACCGACGGCCGCTTCATGGTCTCGACCGACGACGCCTATGTGCAGGCGGACATCACGATCCTGTCGGCCAAGATCTCCGGCTACGTCGCCTCCGTGGCCGTCACGAACAACCAGAGCGTCAAGGCCGGTGACCTGATCGCCAAGATCGACGACGGCGACTATCGTCTTGCCCTCCAATCCGCCAAGGACAAGCTTGCGACCCAGCAGAGCGCGATCGTGCGCCTCGGCCGCCAGATCGAGGCGGGCCGCGCCTCGGCCCTGCAGGCCGAATCGCAGGTGGTCAGCGCGCAGGCCGAGGCCGAGCGGGCCGAGGGCGACTATGCCCGCCAGCAGCAGCTCGCCCGGTCCGACTACACCAGCCGCGCCGCGCTCGAGAACGCCAAGGCCGCCCGCGACCGCGCCAACGCCGACGTCAAGAGCGCCCAGGCGGCGGTGGCGGCCGCTCAGGCCAATGTCGAGGTTCTCTCCGCTCAGAAGAATGAGGGCGAGCGCCTTGCCGCCGAGTACCAGACGGCCGTCGACAAGGCCGAGCGGGATCTCTCCTTCACGGAGATCCGCGCGCCCCTCGATGGGGTCATCGGCAACAAGGCCGTGGAGGTCGGCACCTACGTCCAGCCCGGCGCCCGCCTGGCGGCCCTCGTGCCGCTGACCAGCGTCCATGTGGATGCCAACTTCAAGGAGACGCAGCTCGCCTCCCTGCAGCCGGGGCAGACGGTGCACGTGAAGGTCGACGCCTTCCCGGATTCCGACATCGTCGGCACGGTCGAGAGCGTCTCGCCCGCCGCCGGCGCGGTGTTCAGCCTGCTGCCGCCGGAGAATGCCACCGGCAACTTCACCAAGATCGTCCAGCGCGTGCCCGTCCGGGTGGCCGTCAAGCCCGAGGTGGCGCAGCAGGGGCTGCTGCGCCCCGGCCTGTCGGTCGTGGTCGACGTGGATACCCGCACCGGTGCCCAGCCGGCCAAGACGGCCAGCATCAAAGAGTAGGGACCATGGCCGCATCGGCTGCCATCCAATCCAGGCCTCAAGGCATGCCTGCCGCGAAGCCGGCGCCGCTCGACCGGCGCCGGACTTTCGCGTTCTTCTGCATGGTCTTCGGCATGTTCATGGCGATCCTGGACATCCAGATCGTCTCGGCTTCGCTCGCCGAGATCCAGGCGGGCCTCTCCGCCTCGTCGGAGGAAATCTCCTGGGTGCAGACCAGCTATCTGATCGCCGAGGTGATCATGATCCCGCTCTCGGGCACGCTCTCGCGCGTGCTCTCGACCCGCTGGATGTTCGTGATCGCGGCCGGCGGCTTCACGGCCATGAGCTTCCTGTGCGCGACCGCGACGAATATCGAGCAGATGATCGTGTACCGCGCCCTGCAGGGCTTCATCGGTGGCGGCATGATCCCGACGGTCTTCGCCTCGGCGTTCACGATCTTCCCGCCGGAGAAGCGGCCCGTGATCTCGCCGATCATCGGCCTCGTGGCGACCCTGGCCCCCACGATCGGCCCGACGCTCGGCGGCTATCTGACGGATCTGTTCTCCTGGCACTGGCTGTTCCTGGTCAACATCGTGCCGGGCATCTTCGTGACCGTGTCGACCTACCTGCTGGTCGATTTCGACGAGCCCGACCTCAGCCTGTTCAAGAGCTTCGACTGGGTGGGCCTCGGCTGCATGGCGGCCTTTCTCGGCAGCCTGGAATACGTGCTGGAGGAGGGGCCCAACAACGAGTGGTTCCAGGACGAGGCGGTACTGATCCTCGCCATCGTGTGCGCCGTCGGGGCGATCGGCTTCTTCTATCGCGCCTTCACGGCCAAGCAGCCGATCGTGGACCTGCGCGCCTTCGCGGACCGCAACTTCCTGGCCGGATCGTCCTTCAGCTTCGTCATGGGCATCGGCCTCTACGGCCTGACCTACCTCTACCCGGTCTATCTGGCGCGGGTGAGGGGCTACTCGTCCCTGCAGATCGGCGAGACCATGTTCGTGACCGGCGCCACCATGTTCCTCATGGCCCCGGTGGCCGGGATGCTGTCGCGCAAGATGGACCCGAGGCTCATGATGGCCATCGGCTTCGGCGCGTTCGCCTTCGGCACCTGGCAGATCACGGGCCTGACCAAGGACTGGGATTTCTGGGAGCTGTTCGTGCCGCAGATCTTCCGCGGCGTCGGCCTCATGATCTGCATGGTTCCGATCAACAACATCGCCCTCGGCACCCTGCCGCCGGACCGGATCAAGAATGCGTCGGGCCTCTACAACCTGACCCGCAATCTTGGCGGCGCGGTCGGCTTGGCGGTGATCAACACCCTGCTGAACAACCGCCTCGACCTGCATCTCCAGCGCCTGCGCGAGAGCGTCAGCTGGGACAGCTCCCGGGCGATGGAGACCCTCAACGCCCTGACCATGCGGTTCCAGGGGCTCGGCGCGGACGCCAACGCGGCGGCGATCAAGACCATGTCGAACATGGTCAGGAAGGAAGCCCTGGTGATGTCCTTCGCCGACGTGTTCCTGCTCCTGACGGTGCTGTTCCTGGGCCTGATCTGTGCCTTGCCCTTCATCAAGAAGCCTCGCGCCGCGCCGGCAGGCGGCGGCGGGGGGCATTAGAGCGGCGCTTTTCCGCATCGGGATGGCCGGGACAGGCCCTGCCATGACGTCGGGCGGGTGTTGTCACCGCCTCATGCCACCCTCTCACGTCATCACCGGGCTCGTCCCGGTGATCCCGCTTCCGTAAGGCGCCACGCCTCACCTTATCGGGATGGCCGGCAAGAGGCGAGTGATGACCGGCCGGCCATGACGTGGCGGGTGTCATCACCGGCCTTGTGCCGGTGATCCCGATGACGAAGGGCGCGGCCCTCTGGTCCACCCGATGCTCTAGCGCCGATCCTGCTCCGACGTCACGCTCGAACCCTGCGGCTGGGCGGTTGTTCCCGTCGCAGGAACGTCCGCGGGACGGGCCTGGGTGTCGACGCTCACCACCACCGACATTCCCGGCACTAGACGCTCCGTGAGCGCCTGGCCCGGATCGATGGCGATCCTCACGGGCACCCTTTGTGCCACCTTGGTGAAGTTGCCGGTGGCGTTGTCGGTCCTGATCACGCTGAATTCGGAACCGGCGGCGGGCGAGAAGCGCTCGATCCGACCGGCGAGCCGGGCATGTTCCAGAGCGTCGACCGTGAAGGTGACGGGCTGGCCGACTCTCATGCCCGGAAGCTGGGTTTCCTTGAAGTTGGCGACCACCCAGATCCGCTCGGGCACGAGCGCGAGCAGCTGCGTGCCGGCCGACACGTATTGACCGACCCGCGCGCCGACCTCGCCGAGGCGTCCGTCCTCGGGGGCCAGGATGCGCGTGTTCTGCAGATCGATCTCGGCCAGCCTGACGGCCGCCTCCGCGCCCTGCACGGCCGCCTCGAGGGATTGGCGGTTGACCAGCGTGGAGGCGAGATCCTGGCGCGAGACGGTCAGCGCCGCCTCGGCCTGGTGCAGGGCGGCGGTCGCCTGGTCGAAACCGGCCCGGGCCTGATCGGCCTGGCTCTGCGTGGCGACCCCCCGTTCCAGAAGCGGCGCGATCCTGTTCCAGTTCGCTTCCGCGGCGCTCAGGGCCGCCCGGGTGCTGTCGACCTGGGCCTCGCTCGACTGAATCCGCGCCCGGTCCGAGCGCTCCTTCTGCTCGGAGTTGGACAGGGCCGCCTGCTGGCTGGCCAGGGTGGCCTTCGCCTGCTCGAGCTTCTGCGCGAAGATCCGGTCGTCGATCTTCACCAGGAGCTGCCCCGCGTTCACATGCTGGAAGTCCTGAACGGCCACTTCGGCCACGTAGCCGGCAAGCTGGGGGGCGATCACCGTGATCTGTCCCCTGACATAGGCATTGTCCGTGGTCTCGACCGAACTCGTGAAGGGCGGGAGACGCCAGGCATAGAGCACGAGGGCGACACCCGCGATGCCGATGATCGCAGCGACGAGGGAGGCGGTGGATCGAAAGAACTTGGTCATGATGATCTTAGCTGACGGCCGGTTGCGGTTCAGGCGAAAGGCCCCTGCGGATCGCGCGGAGCCCGAGATGGAGAAGCATCGCCGCGAGCGCGCCCGCGGCCGCGAGGGCGATGGCCAGGAAGGCGTCGTTGTAGGCGAGCACGGTCGCCTCGCGGGTGACCTGCTGCCCGAGGAGCACGAGACCCTCGGCATTGAGCAGGGATCGGTCCGTCAGGACGCGGCCATAGGCTGCGGCAAGCTGCGCCATGCGCTGAGCGACGAGCGGATCCGTGGACGCGAGGTGATCGGCCAGGGCCTGAAGGTGGAACCTCGTGCGCCACGTGATGAAGGTGCCGACGACCGCCGATCCGATCACGCCGCCAAGGCTCTGCGTCGTCAGGAACACGACGATGAAGTTCAGGATGAAGGTCGGCCCCCGCTGCAGCGCCAGCGCCAGCCCGGTCGCCATGGCGGGAGGCAGGAACAGGACGCCGGCCGCGGCGATCAGCGCCTGGCTCACATACATCTGCTCGGGCCTGGTGAGGCTCGTCGCATTGCTGTCCATGAGCGCGCCGATCAGCAGCAGGACCAGCGCGACCATCTGGGCGGCCGTCTCGCGGCCGGGCTTGACAAGAAGGATATAGGCGAGGCCGGCCGTGACGGACGCCCCGATGACCACCAGGGACAGGACCGTCATCTGCTCGTTCTGCAGCCCCAGGGACTGGAAGAACGTGAAGGCGCCGGCCGTCTGTTCCGACATGAGAAGGCGGAAGATCATGAGGGTGCCGGCGAGGTGCAGGATCTCCTTTTGGGCAAGCCAGCGGATATCCAGGAAGGGCGTGTCCCGGTTGAGCTCGATCACGATCGCGCAGGTGAGCGAAGCGAGGCCGACGGCGAGCATGGCTCCGAGCCAGGGCGCTTCGAACCACCAATAGACTCGCCCCAGCGCGAACACCATGGCGATGAGACCGAAGCCGACGGCGATGAAAAGGTAGCTGACCACGTCGAGCCAGTGGATGACCTTGGCCCTCGGCGGAGGCGTCAGGGGCAGGAGATACACGGCCGCGAAGGCCATCATGGCGAGCGCGATCTCGAACAGATACAGGCCATGCCAGTCGCCCAGCATCAGGAGGTCCGGCGAGATCAGACGGGCCAAGGGGGCGCCCAGGGCGATGTTCGTGAGCACGAGGGGCTGGCCGACGCTCAGCTTCTTGGCCGGGGGCAGCGGTTCCAGCATGTACAGAAAGGCGAGCGTCGAGATGGGCGACGCCGCGATGCCGCTGAAGAACCGAACGACGAGGGCGGATTGCAGATCCCGCACGAAGATGTGCAGCAGCATCACGAGGACGAACACGAGAATGCTCAGCTCCGCGAAGTTGCGAAGTCCGAATTGAGCCCGGACCTTCACGAGGATCAGCGACAGGCTGACATTGGGCGCCATGTAGGCGGCGATCAGCCAGGTGACCTCATTCGTCGTGGCGCCGAGCGGCCCCTGAAGCTGAGGCAGGTTCGCCGCAGCAAGGTTCATCCCCAGACCTTGCGTGAGAGACAAGAGAAGGGACGTCAGCATGTAGAGGACCGCCCGGGACCAGGGCATGGGGGCGGGCGCCGGCGGAGCGGGCGAACGCTGCGGCTCGACCGGCTTCGAAGCGGTCACAGGATCGGAGCCGGAGCCGTGGGGAGAATTGTCGTCGGAGGTCGCTGTCACCGGATGCACCCCATCGTCAGCCGGCCGATTCGATGTTCCGCACCATCGCGCGGAAAACGCGGAGAGCCGCCTCGAGATCGTCCTCGCTGATGCCTTTCAGGACATCGCCGCGGAATTCCTGAACGAGAATGTCCACATGGGCGGCCTGTTCCTGTCCGGCTTCCGTGAGGGCGATCTGCTTGGCGCGCCGGTCGCCATCCACCGGGCGGCGCTCGATCAGGGCCTGTTTCTCGAGACTGTCGAGAAGGGGCACCAGGGTCGGCCCCTCGATCTCGAGCAGGTCCGCAAGCTCCGTCTGGGTCATGCAGCCGTTCCGGCCCAGGAACATCAGGGCGCGTGCGCGCGCCAGGGTCAGGCCCTGCGCCCGGACCCTGGCGTCGAAGAGGGTGCGCATCTTCCGGCTGACCTTCCAGATCTCCTCGGAAAACGCCGCTTTGGCAGGAGTGGTCATGACCATCCTAGGCTGCATATTATTAGGGCACTAATTATATGGGTGCTCCATAATGCACGCGCGGGCCGCGTGCAAGCCCGTTCCCCGAATCCCTCGGTAGGGGAGGGTTGCAGAGAACGCGGCTCCCGATCCGGGGGGCGGCGGCTTCTCGAGCCTCGGACGCGGCCCTCTGGGTCCGCACGATGCGCTTATGTGTTGTTCTCGACGGCCGAACATCCTAGCTTGCCGGCAGGTTCCCTCGTTCAAGGTCGAAGTCGAAGCATCTTGCCTGCTCCCTCCCGCCAATCCGCCTCCGTCGGCGCCGTGCGCCGTGCGTTCGCACCCTGGTCGAATCCCGATGCCAAGCCGCTCATCCGCTTCGACAATGTCACGAAGCGGTTCGGGGACGCGGTGGCGGTGGACCACCTTTCCCTGGACATCTTCGAAGGCGAGTTCTTCTGCCTGCTCGGCCCGTCCGGCTGCGGGAAGACGACGCTCATGCGCATGCTTGCGGGGTTCGAGACGCCCAGCGAGGGCGGCATGACCCTGGGCGGTCAGAATCTGGCAGGCGTGCCGCCCTATCGCCGTCCCGTGAACATGATGTTCCAGTCCTACGCGCTCTTCCCTCATATGAGCGTGGAGAAGAACATCGCCTTCGGCCTGAAGCAGGACGGCTTGCCGAAGGACCAGATCGCGGAGCGTGTCGGCGAGATGCTGCGTCTCGTCCAGCTCGAAAAGCTCGCAAGGCGCTACCCGAGCCAGCTCTCCGGCGGCCAGCGGCAGCGCGTGGCGCTGGCCAGGGCTCTGGCCAAGAAACCCAAGGTGCTGCTGCTCGACGAGCCGCTGGGCGCCCTCGACAAGAAGCTGCGCGAGGAGACCCAGTTCGAGCTGATGGACATTCAGCACGAGCTGCACATGACGTTCGTGGTGGTCACGCACGACCAGGAGGAGGCCATGACCATGGCCGACCGGATCGCCGTGATGGATCACGGCCGCATCGTGCAGGTGGCCACCCCGGGAGAGATCTACGAGCAGCCGAAGACCCGTTTCATCGCCGAGTTCGTGGGGGACGTGAACATCCTGGAGGGCCACGTGCAGGGCCGGGAGAACGGCCTCTGGCGTGTGAAGGCGTCATCGGCCGAGCACCCGCTCACCATCGACGATCCGGACGAGGTGCTGCATTCCGGGCAGGCGGTGGCCATCGCCGTGCGGCCCGAGAAGATGCTGATCCACCGCGATCCGCCGGAACCCGGCGCCGTCAATGTGCTCAGTGGCGAGGTGTGGGACATCGGCTATCTCGGCGACTGGACGGTCTACCGCGTGAAGCTCGCCACCGGCGAGATCCTGCGCGTCACCCGGGCCAATGCCTCCCGGTTCGTCGACAATCCCATCGATTGGCACGAGCAGGTCCATGTCACGTTCGCGCCCGATGCGGCGGTGATCCTGGCGGAATAGCCATGGTCGAGCGATCCCTCCTGCGACGGGTGACCGCCGGCCTCGTGCCGGCCATTCCCTATCTGTGGCTCGGCGTGCTCTTCCTCGTGCCGTTCCTGATCGTCCTGAAGATCAGCCTGTCGGACCCGGCGGTGGCCCAGCCGCCCTACAAGCCGGTCTTCGAGTGGGGCGACATTGCCGGGTTCTTCGGCGCTCTCGATCTCGAGAATTTCGAACTCCTGACCCAGGACGACCTCTATTTCCGCGCCACGCTCTCCTCCGTGCGGATCGCGGCTCTCTCGACCCTCCTGCTCCTGCTGGTGGGGTTCCCCATCGCGTACGGGATGGCCCGTGCGCCGGAGCGCGTCCGCTCGCTGCTGGTGGCGCTGGTCATCCTGCCGTTCTGGACCAGCTTTCTCATCCGCATCTATGCCTGGGTGGCGATTCTGAAGCCGGAGGGCCTGCTCACCCAGGCGCTGACGGGCCTGGGCCTGATCGCCCAGCCCCTGGACATCCTCAACACCGAGACGGCCGTCTATATCGGCATCGTCTATGCCTATCTGCCCTTCATGGTGCTGCCGCTCTACGCGACGCTCGAGAAGATGGACGATACGCTGCTCGAAGCGGCCCTCGATCTCGGCTCGCCACCCTGGCGCTCGTTCTGGACGATCACCGTGCCGCTCGCCATGCCGGGCATCGTCGCCGGCTCGCTCCTGTGCTTCATCCCGGCGGTGGGCGAGTTCGTCATCCCGGACCTGCTCGGCGGCTCGGAAACGCTGATGATCGGCCGGCAGCTCTGGAGCGAGTTCTTCTCCAACCGGGACTGGCCGCTGGCTTCGGCCGTCGCCATCCTGCTGCTGATCATCCTGGTCGTGCCGATCGTGATCTACCGCGACGTCGAGGCGCGGCGCGTGGAGGGACGGCCATGAACCGGCGCCTGAGCCTCTTCAACGTCACGTCGCTCGTGATCGGGTTCGCCTTCCTGTACCTGCCGATCCTGCTGCTGGTGATCTATTCGTTCAACGCATCCCGGCTCGTCACGGTCTGGGGCGGCTTCTCGACCCATTGGTACGGGGCGCTGTTCCGGAACGAGGCCCTCTTGGAAGCGGCCTGGGTGACGTTGCGCATCGCGCTTCTCTCCGCGACGCTGGCGACGGTCCTCGGAACCCTCGCGGCGCTGGCATTGACCCGCTACGGGCGCTTCCCGGGGCGGACGCTCTTCACCGGCATGGTCTACGCGCCGATGGTCATGCCCGAGGTGATCACCGGCCTTTCGCTGCTCCTGTTCTTCGTGGCCGTCGACCTAGACCGCGGCTTCTGGACCATCACGCTCGCGCATACGACCCTCACCATGTGCTTCGTGACCGTGGTGGTGCAGTCGCGTCTCATGACATTCGACCGCTCGCTGGAAGAGGCGGCCATGGATCTCGGCGCTCCGCCCCTGCGCACGTTCTTCTCCGTGACGCTGCCGCTGATCGCGCCGTCCATCGTGGCGGGCTTCCTGCTGGCCTTCACCCTGTCCATGGACGATCTGGTGATCGCGAGCTTCAATGCCGGGCCCGGCGCCACGACCCTGCCGATCAAGATCTACAGTCAGGTGCGGCTGGGGCTCTCACCGGAGGTGAATGCCGCCTCGGCCATCCTGATCGGCATCGTGACGCTCGGCGTGATCGGCGCGACCCTGCTCAGCAAGCGCTCCGTCCTGCGGTCGCGCCGGACGGCTCACTGAGCCGTCGCCTGCGGGCGCGGCTCGTTGGCCGGAACGCGCTCGGAGGGAAAGAGCGGCTTGGCGGCGCCCGAGCGCTCGATGAGGGAACGGACCTGCGGCGAGACCGCGACATTGTCCCAGTCGCCGACGACGTTGAAGACGAGGGCCGGGGACTGGCCCGCCGGGGATCCGGCCGGCGAGACGTTCGCCGTCACGCTGAGCTGGCGGTCGACCAGAAGAACCTGGCCCTGAAGATCGGCCTGCACGGCAGGCCCCCGAAGGTGGGCCTCCGCGATCTCCCCGACACCGTCCTTCACCAGAATCTGGGCCTGGGCCCTGTCGAAGGCCGTGCGGCCGCCCTTCCAGTTGAGCGAGGCCAGAAGCGGCCGCTTCTCCACCCGGCGGAGGGCATCGTCCAGGGCGATCCCGACGATCTCTCCGTCGCTCACCTCGATGGAAGAGCGGCCCTGCGCCTCGCGGATCACGTCAGCCGGGTTCTTGCCCAGTCCTTCGAAGCTGAACTGCCCGGTCGCCTGGCCGGTGATCCAGCGAGGCTCTCCCATGGCGGTCAGGAAGGGCGCGATCTTCACGCCCGCGAAGGTGCCCTGGCTCTTGAACTCGACCTGGCCGTTCTGCTTCACCAGGGACAGGCGGCCTTTGAGGGTGCCGTCGTTGAAGCCGGCCCGGCCGATCGAGGCTTCGATGCGGCCGGATTGCACGAGCACGCTGGCCGCCATGTCCTCGAGGCTGAGCCGGCCGAGGCTTGCGCTCGCGGCCGAAAGACGCAGATCGAGGTCGGCCCCGGTGGCCCTGGCCAGATCGATGGTCTCCTCGCTCCAGGAGCCGGAGGAGGTCCGGGCCTGCGAGAAGGGCGCGAACAGGTCCGACAGGTTGAGCGTGTCCGCCGCGAGGGTTCCGGTGATTACCGGGCGGTCCGTGTCGAAACGGACGCCCAGTGTTCCCTCCAGCTTGTCCTCGCCCATCGTCACAGAGACGGCCGGCCAGGACAGGCGCCGACGGTCCATGGAGAAGTCCCCGGCGATGGACACGGCGCGCACCAGGGAGCCGAAGGGCAGGTCGACGCCGCTCCAGCGCGTGAAGTCACGCACGGATTTGGCCTGAAGGGTGCTTTCCCCGGTGATCCGGGGCGTTTCCCCGAGCTGCGCCTCGCCCTCGGCGGCGATCCGGACGGACGGGGAGGCCAGGGTCAGGGCGAAAGGGCTGATCCGGTCCGACGCCAGAAGCTCCGGGAAGACGGACGCCTCCTCGAGGTGGATTTCCTCGTCGCGCCAGAGAGCCGAGCCCGCCATGGTGAGGGGCTCCGCCGCATCGGCCCATCGGATGACGAGGTTGAGCCGGTCCAGGTTGGCATCCTTCAGATCGGTCCAGCGCAAGGTGGATTTGCTGACGATGAGGCGGCGGGCATAGGTCTCGCTCGCACGATCCCTGAGCGCCTCCGCCCACTTGACCGACCGCAGGGCCTGAACCGACCCCGTGATGCGGGTCTCCGAAAGGTCGAAATCCGAAAGCTCGATCCGGCCCAGGAGCAGGGGCAGCAGGCGCAGCTCGCCTCTCAGGGTCCCGCCATCGGCCCTGAGGGCCTGGTTCGGAAACTCGAGCGTGACATTCTCGAACTTCACCCGCGGAATGGGCAGAACCGCGAAGGTGCTGCGCCCTTTCACCGTCAGGTCGAGGCCGTACCGGTCCTTCACATGCTGCGTCAGCTCCGCCGACAGGCCGCCCCCCGGCAGCGTCCAGGGAGAGGCCGCCGTTCCGAGAACGGCGAGCGAAATCAACGCAATGAGCAGGACAACGCGGCGGGACATGGGACGAATGTTGTAAACCTTGGGGCCTGCCTCGCAAGCGGGGACGTGGGGATGTCCTCAGGCAAGACCGAAATCGTGAATCGTTTCCATATATCCATAGGAAGGGATTGTCTAAATTGAGGCCAGGTTGCAGGGTGGCGGCCATTCGTGCCGGGGCGGAGCGGCCAAAACGTCGCAACCCGTTTCCGGTCGTTTCTTCCGGCGCGCCGCGCGGCAAGAGTGGACCCGGTCCGGCTGACGCGACCGTCGGGTCCGTCCCGAACGACACGCCGGCCAAGAATTGGAGCATCGGGTCGATCCCGAGGGTGCCTTCCACTTTTGGGGCCGATGCGCCGGTCAAGAGAGGGAGCCTCGGATGAATCCCAAAAGGGGTGTCCACTAGTCACGTCCGAGGCTCCGGCGAGCATGAACATGCCCATGGGGAGAGGTTTCGATGGATAAGGTGTACAGCGATGCGCAGGCAGCGCTGGCCGGAATGGTCAAGGACGGCATGACCATCATGGCCGGCGGCTTCGGCCTGTGCGGAATTCCGGAGGCCCTGATCGAGGCGATCCGTGATTCGGGGGCGAAGGGTCTGACCTTCATCTCCAACAATGCCGGCGTGGACGGGATCGGCCTCGGTCGCCTCCTGGAGACCCGCCAGATCCGCAAGATGATCTCGTCTTACGTCGGCGAGAACAAGCTGTTCGCCCAGCAATTCCTCTCGGGCGAGCTGGAGCTGGAATTCAACCCGCAGGGCACGCTGGCCGAGCGCATCCGCGCCGGCGGGGCGGGCATCCCGGCCTTCTACACCAAGACGGGCGTGGGCACGCTGATCGCCGAGGGCAAGGAGGTGCGCGAGTTCGACGGCGAGAAATACGTCATGGAGACAGGCCTGTTCGCCGACATCTCCATCGTGCACGCCTACAAGGGCGATACGGAAGGCAATCTCGTCTACCGGAAGACGGCCCGCAACTTCAACCCGATGATGGCGACCGCATCCCGGCTGACCATCGCCGAGGTCGAGAACCTGGTGCCGGCCGGCTCGATCGA